>CALAZZ010000027.1 GCA_937926515.1 uncultured Bacteroidales bacterium
CAACTTAGCTGGAAGCAGGCATTTCAGGTTATTATGCTTTGGGAATTCAGTTCGGCAGTATCTCCTTCTATTGTTGGTGGTACCGGTCCGGCAATCTTTTTTTTGTATAAGGAAGGAGTAAATTCGGGTAAAAGCACTGCCGTAATCCTAACTGCCATCTTTCTGGATGAGGTATTTTTTATACTCATGGTCCCCTTGCTATTCCTTTTCTTTGGTAACATGATCTTTCCACCGGAAAGTTTTGAATTTGCTGCCGGTATCCGGTTGGCTTTATTGCTTGGATATCTTATAATACTTATTTATACCATACTGCTTACTTACACTTTGCTTTTCAATCCTTATTTCTTTAAGTGGTTGCTGTCATTTATTTTCTTAATGCCATTTTTGCGCAAATGGCGCATGCGTGCAAGAAAACTCGCCAATCAGCTTATTATCACCTCACATGAGCTCAAAGGCAAATCATTCGGTTATTGGGCTCGGGGGTTTATTGCGACTGCGTTTTCCTGGACCGGGCGATATCTTGTAGTCAATTTCATGTTTATGGCTTTCTTTTTCAGTAGCCTCAGCCTGCAGGATCATTTTCTTATCTATGCCCGTCAGCTCACTATGTGGATCATACTGCTTGTAAGCCCCACACCGGGTGGCAGTGGGGTAGCTGAATTTATTTTCAGTGATTTTCTGGGTGATCTAATCCCCCATCTTGCGTGGGCGATACCCCTTGCTTTACTTTGGAGGGTATTAAGCTATTATCCTTATCTTGCTATAGGAGTTATCATGTTACCACCCTGGCTAAAAAAAGTATATAGAAAGAAAGCCGGATACAAGATTATCGAATAGTAAAATGACCTAATGAAAACAGGTACCTGAAAATAATCAAGTACCTGTTTTTCATTCAATAGTTCATATTAATACCGGTAATGTTCGGGTTTAAATGGTCCGTCCTGGGGAATGCCAAGATAAGAAGCCTGTTCAGGTGTAAGTTTAGTGAGTCTCACTCCTATTTGTTCCAGATGCAAGCGTGCAACTTCTTCATCCAAATGCTTAGGTAATCGATACACATCTATTTCGTAACTGTCCTTATTCTTCCAAAGGTCAATCTGCGCGAGGGTTTGGTTAGTAAATGAGTTACTCATTACAAAACTCGGGTGACCAGTGGCACAACCCAGGTTCACAAGCCTGCCCTCTGCCAAAAGGAAAATGGCTCTGCCATCAGAAAAGACATATTTATCCACCTGTGGCTTGATGTTTATTTTCTCAATATTACTCGCTTTATCCAAAGCACTCACCTGGATTTCATTATCAAAGTGACCGATATTGCAAACGATACTCTGATCTTTCATTCGGCGCATATGGTCAAGCGTAATGACATCTTTATTTCCGGTTGCCGTTACAAAGATGTTCCCGATTTTGAGCGCTTCGTCGATGGTGGTTACTTCGAATCCTTCCATAGCTGCCTGCAGTGCACAAATAGGATCGATTTCGGTGACCACAACCCTGGCGCCATATGCCCGTAAGGATTTGGCCGAACCTTTGCCCACATCGCCATATCCGAGCACAACACACACCTTCCCGGCCAACATCACATCTGTGGCGCGCTTAATACCATCTGCCAATGATTCCCGACATCCATATAGGTTGTCAAATTTAGATTTGGTAACGGAATCATTCACATTGATAGCCGGAACAAGTAACTTGCCTGCTTCTTTCATCTGGTAAAGCCTGTGAACTCCTGTGGTTGTCTCTTCAGAAACACCTCTCCAGGTCTCAACAGTACGGTGCCAATGCTTTGTATTTTCGGTGAAAGTGTCCTGTAAAATTTTCATCAGTGCCTTTTCTTCATCACTTTCAACTTCGCTTGCCAGCAATTTTGGATTTTTCTCTATCTCATATCCCTTGTGGATCATTAAAGTGGCGTCACCACCATCATCAACAACCAGGTGAGGGCCACCGCCGTCAGGGAAGGTGAGTGCTTGCTTTGTGCACCACCAATATTCTTCAAGGGTTTCTCCCTTCCAGGCAAAAACCGGTATGCCAGCCTGAGCAATAGCTGCCGCAGCATGATCCTGTGTGGAGAATATATTGCAACTTGCCCAACGCACTTCAGCACCGAGGGCAACAAGTGTTTCAATAAGAACAGCCGTTTGAATGGTCATGTGCAATGACCCGGAAATACGTGCTCCTTTCAATGGTTTATCATTACCATATTTCTCGCGCAACGACATAAGGCCGGGCATTTCCTTCTCTGCAATTTCAATTTCCTTTCGTCCCCAGCCTGCCAGCTCGATATCTGCTATTTTATAGCGCAGTTGGTTTTCGATAACAATTTGATTCATAATATGATGAGTATATAATTCTTGATTAAATAAATGCGTGCAAAGATACGAATATATACAATCATAAACAAAATTAGATCGGGATTGTTTTCAAACTCAGCTTATAAAAGCTAATCCTATTCGATCTATATGCGCTCCTAATCCCACGACTTTGTGATTAATAGTTTTAATTTTACATTAAAAATTACTCCGATGAAAAGTATCAGTTTCAAAAATAAACAGATCTCATATAACATTTATGGAAAAGGGCCTTGTATGGTTTTCTTACATGGATTTCCCATGGATGGACGCATATGGGATGATTTTGCTTCCAAACTTAAACTGAGCTTTCAAGCAATTGTTATAGACCTGCCGGGATTTGGGCATTCAGATGTGATTAACGACAAACATGATATGTCATTGATGGCCGAAGCTGTTTTCACAATTATAAACCATGAACAGATCAAAAAAGTTGTTCTAATAGGGCATTCTATGGGGGGATATGTTGCTTTGGAGTTTGCAAAGATCTTTAGTGAGAAACTTGCCGGAATAGTATTGTTACATTCCCATGCCAGTGCTGATGATGAGCAAGGCAGGATTACCCGCAACGAAAGCATACAAAAAATAACTGATGATAAAATGGCCTTTATTAGCGGCTTTGTGCCCGGACTGTTTGATCCTTCATTTACTGAAGATAATCAGCAGGTTATAGATGAAGTTTACAAAACTTGTGTCAGTCAAACAACATTAGGAATAAATGCTGCTTTAGCAGGCATGCGTGATCGCAACAGCCACATTCAATTGCTTACCCAACTGTACATCCCTGTGCTTTTTGTGATAGGGAAAGGTGACAGCCGCATTCCTTATATGAAAGTGCTGTCGCAGGCCGCATTACTTTCGCATGCAGAAATCATCATGCTCGACAAAGTGGGTCATATGGCATTTATAGAAAAGCAGGGCTTAATTTTAAATTTGGTGCAGGATTTTGCAATTAGATGTTTAAAACCGCATCAAATGAATTTAGGTTAGATCAGAGATTCAAAATTCGATCCAATGTTGTTTCTATCAATTTATCCATATAGGGCTGATAATTACCAACAAATTTTTCACTCACACGGTTGGCAATGATGGTGCAAATAGTCAGTGCCTCATGTCCGAGCATCTTACTCATTCCATATAAGGCAGAGGATTCCATTTCAAAATTAGTGATCCGTTTATCACCGAATGAAAATGATTCGATCCTTTTATTCATATCAGTAAGGGCCAGGTTAAGTCGAACAGATCTTCCCTGAGGCCCATAAAATCCCGGGGAAGTTGCAGTAATGCCTTTATGATAATCCATTGCCAATTTGGCTATCAAGTTTGTTGATCCTTTCACAGCATATGGCCCTGGCAGGTCGCAAGGCCATTGCATATGCCTGCGAAAAGCTTCAGTCATTGATTTTTCAATTACAAGATTGCTCTGCTCATAAAAATAAAGCAATCCATCCAATCCCAAGGCATACTCTGCCGCCACATAGCTCTCTCCTACCGGAATATCAGCCTGCAATGCTCCGGATGTACCAAGCCTAATTAAATTCAAACTTGTTTTATGTTCTTTTTCTGTACGTGTCTCCAGGTCTACATTTACAAGTGCATCAAGCTCGTTCATCACAATGTCAATATTGTCTGGACCCATCCCGGTTGAAAGAACAGACAGGCGTTTGCCTTTATAGTAGCCCGTATGTGTGTTCATTTCACGATTTTTTACCTTAGTCTCAATGCGATCAAAGTAAGAAGAAACCTTGCTGACACGGGCTGGGTCACCTACAAGAATAATGGTATCTGCAATTTGTTCAGGCCGCAGATTCAGGTGATATACTGCCCCTTCATCCGTTAGCACCAATTGTGTTTCGGGAATACGCTTCATACAATTATGCGGTATATGTGCTTATATTAGATAAATTTGCAAAGATAACAAACACCACCTAATCATGATCGAAAAACCTAATACCATATTGGTTGCCATTGACTTTAATGAACAGGCGCTCCTGGCAATGAGGCAATCATATAATTTGGCTAAACTGCTGAACTATGAGATTATCTTATTGTATGTACAGGAACAGCAAGCCTTCGTCGGAACACTATTCTCGCGTGAACAAGATAATGAGCTGGCAAAAAAAATCAACATCAAACTCGAAAATGCAGCTGCTGAAATCAGTAACGAAGCTGGAATTAAAGTAACCCCACTTGTGCGCAAAGGGAAAGTTCATTCTACCATCCTCCGCACTGCCGAGGACTACAACAGCAAGTTCATTTTTATGGGCACCAATGATGCTCAAAAGGATGGAATGCTTGAACGTAACTTGTTGGGTTCAAATACATCCAAAGTTATCAGACAATCAAAAGTTCCCGTTGTATCGATCAATGGGAAGCATCATTATGATGGCTGCCGCAGCATTCTCTTACCTCTTGACCTAACCAAGGAAACACGACAAAAGGTAACTCATGCTATTGAAATGGCACGTTTGTTTAAATCTGTTATAAAAATAATTTCCGTTTTATGGGACAGAAACGATAAAGAAGCGCGGATACAGCTTGAAAGACAAATGGCGCAGGTTAAAAATTTTATATCAGATGCAAAAATTGCGTGTCATTCCGAAATAATTGAAATTGATGGTGACCAAACTAAGTTGGTACCAACCATTCTGCAATATGCCTATGACCATCAGGATATCGACCTGATTATGATTATGACTCAACAGGAAAACCGTTTGATAGAGTTCTTTATAGGTTCGGCTGCCCAGCAGATCATAAGGCAAAGCAAAATTCCAGTCATGTCAATTATTCCAAAAGAACTGGGATTCAGTTATTATCAATTTTAATCCGGTTACACTGATTATCGATGTCTATTTCGAAAAAAGGAACAGCAGAAATCATTTCCATCGGCGATGAATTGTTGATCGGACAGGTCATTAATACAAACGCCAGTTGGATGGCTGAACAGCTTAGCTTACATGGTATTTTTTTGAACCGCATCACTGAAATCGGTGATAATCTGCAAGAAATTCATCAAATGCTTGATGAAGCAGTCCGGCGTTCGGAATTTATATTGATTACAGGAGGCTTAGGGCCGACTGCTGATGATCTGACAAAACCAGCTTTGTGCAGTTACTTTAAATCGGATATGGTTTTTAACGAAGAAGCATTTGCACAAATTGAAAGTCTCTTCAACGCCAGGGGGCTGACAGTATCTAAGCGTAACCATGAACAAGCATTTTTGCCACGGAACTGCATCCCTGTAAAAAACAAGAATGGAACTGCTCCTGGAATGTGGTTTATACATGAGGGCTCTTATATTGCTGCCATGCCCGGTGTGCCTTTTGAAATGCAGCCAATGTTCAGCGAACAGATCATACCAAAGATTAAAAGGCTGATTAAAAATAAAATATACCTTCACAAAACCATAATGACCACCGGCATTGGCGAATCATGGCTGGCTGACCGAATAAAACTTTGGGAAAAAAAACTTCCCTCCAATATTCACCTGGCCTATTTACCCAGACCCGGTATTGTCCGCCTGCGTCTTAGCGCAGAAGGTACTGATGAGCAATCGCTTGCAGATCAAATCAACCATCATATTAGACTGCTCGAACAGCAGATACCTGAACTCATCTATGGCTATGACGATATTACACTTGAGGAGGTGATTGGTAGCTTATTGACCAGACAAAACAAAACTTTAGGAACGGCAGAAAGCTGTACCGGTGGAAGTATTGCCAGTCTGATTACAAGCATAGCAGGCAGTTCAAAGTACTTTACCGGAACAATAGTAGCCTACAACAATACGATCAAGCAGAATTTGTTGAAAGTTGGCGAAGAAATAATCCAGAAGCATGGTGCAGTCAGTCAGGAGGTGGTTGAATCCATGGCCCTAAATGCCAAAAAATTGCTTCAGGTTGATTATGCACTTGCCACTTCCGGTATTGCAGGCCCCGATGGCGGAACTGCTGAAAAACCAGTAGGAACGGTGTGGATCGCTTTGGCAGGTCCCAATGGGGTTATTTCAGAAAAACATCAGTTTGGCGAGCATCGTGGCAGAAACATTCACCGTTCAGCTCTCGCAGCCCTGAACCTACTTCGCAATGAGCTAATTTCAAGGTAATTAATGCATTCAATTAGTATGAAGCAAATGATAAACATAATTCTCAAAATATCGCATGAATAGATATAGATAAATGGCTATTTTTGTATCATGAAATTCTGGTCTCATGCATAGCCTATACCCCTTAACATTTCAGCCACTTTATAAGGACAAGGTTTGGGGTGGGCATAAAATAAAAGATCATCTTCACTTAAACATAGGCAAGCTGCCAAATTGCGGTGAAGCTTGGCTCATGTCTGGTGTTGAGGGCAACCCAACCATAGTGAGTAACGGCTACCTTGCAGGTAATGAGTTAAACGAACTGGTTGAAGTATTTCTTGGGGACCTGGTTGGCGATAAGGTTTATAATATATTTGGAAATACTTTTCCAATACTGCTAAAAATAATTGATGCCAATGATTGGCTATCAGTGCAGGTGCATCCCAATGATGAACTGGCTCAAAAGCGAGGTTTAGGTTTCGGGAAAACAGAAATGTGGTACATTTTGCAGGCTGATCCCCATGCTCAACTGATCTCGGGATTTATTAGCCCCATTGATAAAAATACCTATATTGATCATCTTGAAAAAGGCCGCCTTAAAGACATTTTAAACTTTGAAAATGTTCGACAAGATGAGGTCTATTTCATGCCTGCAGGCCGGGTACACGCCCTTGGACCGGGTTGCCTGTTGGCAGAAATCCAGCAAACCAGCGATATCACCTACCGAATCTATGATTGGGACAGGATGGATGAAAAAGGAAATGGCCGTCAGTTACATATTGATGAAGCTATTGATGCCATCGACTTTGACCAAAAAGATAATGCTAAACCACCCGTTAAGATCAAAGAAAACAGCAGTTCCTCCATCATAAAAACGACTCATTTTTCAACAAACTTGCTCAGTATTAATCAAGCGCTCAATAAGGATTATTATGCGATTGACAGCTTTGTAATCCTGTTCTGTATCGAAGGTAGTTTTGACCTGATTTGGGAAGGTGGCATCGTCAATGTAAAGCAAGCAAATGCCATCCTAATCCCTAATTTGATCAATCAGATTCAAATCAAACCAGATCATTATTCAAAAATTTTGGAGGTTTATATAGAGTAAGGTTAACCACTGGCTACATCTTTCAAATACAAATACAAATAAAATTAAACGAATGAAACCTAATCTGATCCTTTTAATTATTCTAATCACAAGCCTCAGAATTGTCGCACAGCAAGAGTCAGTTCAATCTGATATACCCCATGTCATGATTCGGAACCTTAACGGGCAACAGTTCAATACAGCAGATATCACCAATGATGGAAAGCCCATGATACTCAGCTTTTGGGCGATCTGGTGCAAGCCTTGTTTAAAAGAACTCGATGCTTTCAACGAACACTACCTGGAATGGCAGGAAGAAACAGGGGTTCGTATCTTTGCAGTCTCAATTGACGACTCAAGATCGACAGCCAGGGTTGCACCTTATGTAAACGGGAAAGGTTGGGAATTTGATGTGCTGCTTGATGCCAACAGTGATTTTAAAAGAGCAATGAATGTAAATCTGATCCCACACACCTTGCTGCTGGACGGAAATGGTAAAATCGTATCGCAGCACACTTCCTATTTTGAAGGCGCTGAGTTTGAAATATATGAAAAGATCAAGAAAATTGCAGGGCTGAACTAAACCCACCGCCAAAATCGAAATTATTAACGCACAAAAATGATGAAAAAGGTTTTTTTCTTAATGCCGTCAATACTATTTTATGTAGTATTGACAGCTCAAAATCCCATTGACAATGCTCGTATTAACGGAAGTTTTCAAATAGATGCGCAGTTCTATCAACCTGACGAAGGCATCGGTATTACTGATTCTGTTATTGCCGGAAGAAAGGTGGGGATAAACGGTTATGGTAACATCATCTACTCTCAGGGAAATTTTTCGGGAGGTATACGCTACGAAGCCTATCTGGGGCCAATTGCAGGCTTTGATGCACAACACGAAGGCAACGGTATTGCAAACCTTTGGGCCAGTTACCAAACAAGCATGATTGAAATTACAGCAGGAAATTTCTACGAGCAGTTTGGCAATGGCCTCATTTTGCGTGCCTATGAAGAATGGGCACTTGGTTATGACAATAGCCTGAATGGTATGCGAATTGTTTTTAGGCCGATTTCAGGCTTGACAATTAAAGGTGTTTACGGTACACAGCGGTTTTATTGGCAAAAATTTGAACGAAACAATCGAGGAATTGTCAGAGGCTTGGATGCTGAATTTGATCTTAATGAATTGATTAGCCCTTTGCAATCTTCAGGTACCAGGGTTCAACTTGGGGCAAGTGCCGTAAGCAAGTATCAGCGTGATGCAGATCCCATTTTTAATCTTCCGGAGAATGTAGGCGCTTTTGCCGGCAGATTGAATATCACCAAAGGAAAATTCAGTTTAATGACTGAATACAGCCATAAGATCAATGACCCATCTATTCTGAACAATTTCATTTACAAAGATGGTCACGCTGTTCTTTCGTCCCTCTCCTATTCAGAACGTGGATTTGGAGTTATTCTTCAACTTAAGAGGGTGGATAATATGTATTATAAATCTGATCGTGGCACAACCTCTAATGCGTTGGATATTAGCTTTATACCTCCCATCAACAGAACCCATTCATACAGCCTCACCGGAAAGTACCCCTATGCCACTCAGCCAAATGGAGAAATGGGCATGCAATTCCAATTGAACTACCGCTTACCTCGTGGATCAAAATTGGGAGGTCAATATGGAACAAATATCGCAATCAACTTCAGCCAGGTCAATGATATTAAACGCAATCCAATTAATGACACCACAGAGATTAATCAGGATGGCACACTAGGTTACAAGTCCGGGTTTTTCGATATGTCGGATCACATTTTCTTCCGTGATTTCAACGTTGAAATAGATAAACGCTTTAGCACTAAATGGAAAGCGGTCATACAGTATATGAATCTGTATTACGATATAGCAACCATTGAGGGTAAAACGGGATATGAACCGGTTAAAGCCAATATTGCACTGGCAGATATTACCTGGCGCATGACAAGTCGAAAATCGATTAGGCTTGAACTACAAAGCCTTTTCACTAGCCAGGATAAAGGCGATTGGGCTGCAGCAATGCTTGAGTACACAATTGCCCCACGTTGGTTTTTTACCATCTCTGATCAGTATAACTATGGCAATCCCGATAAAGATAGCCAAAACCATTATTACACAGCATCCCTGGGATACACGCGCGAAGCAACACGGTTGGCACTTACTTTCGGACGGCAAGCCGAAGGTGTTGTTTGTGTTGGAGGAGTTTGCCGCGTAGTGCCTGCTTCGAGTGGTATTATGTTCACATTAACTACAAACTTTTAGGACAATGAAAAGATTCTTTTTAACCCTATCGATCTTAATTTCGATAGTATTATTATCCTGTGATAAAATAGAGGAACCTTATAAAAATACAGGCCAATCCGGGGGCGAAACTGAGGTTACAACCCGGAAAGTCTTGCTTGAAGATTACACAGGTCATACCTGTGTGAACTGCCCTGCTGCTGCAAAACTTGCCGGAGAGCTCAAAGATCTTTATGGTGACCGACTGATCATTATTGCCGTTCATGCCGGTCATTTTGCTCTCCCTTCAGGTCCTCCATTCGATCTGGACCTCCGCAGTGATGTTGGCAACGAATGGAATAGTATTTTCGGCATTCAGGGTTATCCAAGTGGAATGATCAACAGGACGAGTCCAGGAGGCCAATATATTCAATCTGTTGGAAACTGGGCCACAAGGGTTTCAGATATCATTGATGACCCGACTATGGCCGACCTGAAAATTTCGACTTCATACCATCAAGAGAGTCGCAGGCTTGATATCAGTTTGGAAACAACATTTAAAGTACCCGTTACAGGCAAGCCAAAAATTCAGCTTGTCATTACGGAAGACAATATCCTGGGTGCACAGCATAACAACAACTCAACGATAGGTGAAACTCCTATCATTTACGATTTTGTACACAAACACGTTTTGCGCGCAGCCGTTAACGGAAACTTAGGTGAAGACCTTTATCCGGAACAAGGCAACGTAAATGTTGGCACAACTTATGAGCATGATTATTCGATCACCCTTGATCCGGATTGGGTAGCTGATAACATCTCTGCAGTCGCTTTTATTTATAATGCCTCGGATTACGAGATTTATCAGGTGGAAGAAAAACATATCATGGATTAATTGTGAATACGATCACGCCTGCGTTCACGCCTTTCCATAGGTAGAATCGAATCCCCAATAATTTTGCGGTTATTTAGATATCTCTGTGAATTGGGAGTTCTTCTGTGCTTCCTAAATGGTTCGCGATAATCTTTAAACTCTTCCAATCTTTCGATCTGCTCTTTATCCAAATAGGGTTTGAGGTCAATGATCATCTTCTCCAGAAGTTCCTTATGCTCCTGCCAGTGTTTGATACGCAGATTATCGCTTTGCCGGGCAAATTCTTGCATTATTGGCTTAATGTTTTCATGTTGTACTTCAGTTGGATCAATCAATCGATAAAAACGCCGGTGGATGCCTTCGCCAGTGCCCATTTCCTTAATTTTAACAACTTTATGCTGGGTGTATCTTCCGGCTAGTAAAACACCAATGAATATACCAAGTAAGATGGCACCGATTATAATCAAAACTAGTTTTGTTTTCATTTCAATAACCTTTTTATCAATAATTTGCAAAATAATGATCAAAATCTTCCGGTCGCAGGTCGGCCAGTCCCAGCAGGCTATCCAGATCAAGCGTTTGATGGTCCCAATAAACCAACATCAATAGAAACAATATCACTGCCGCAGCCGCCAAGCCTGTCCATTTTACAATGCGTTGAAAATAGTAGGGCGAAAAGTATAACCCACCTATGGAGAGGCGGTTTAGGACTTGTGTTACAAATTCGTCATCAAAGCTGGCACGGTAGTTAGCAAGTGAATTACGTATGTTATGTAAGTCATCTTTGATCTGACGAAGTTCAAGGTTTCGTTCCAATTCAGTCTCAAGTAATTTTTGCTCCCTGGAGGAAAGTTGTTCATCGAACGACCTGATTAGTAATTCATTATAATTAATTTGCATGTTATTCAATGGCTTTTATGATTTCTCTCATTTTTACCTGAGCTCTTGATAAACGCGACAGCACCGTTCCCATTGGGATATTTAGAAGTCTGGCTGTTTCTTTGGTCGAGAATCCCTCTATCAATCGAAGTAGCACGACCGAACGGTGAGCTTCATCCAGTTTTGCCAGGATCATCTCTACCAATTGATTATTGGCAAAGTCTTCGTCAAAATTTGATTTTTTTATCTCTTTCTCTTCGGCCCTCTCAATTTTCCATACAGCAAGAAAGCCAATTCTCTTTTTTCGACTCTTTATCTCGTTTAGTGATAAGTTCATGGCAATTCTAACCAAAAAAGTACTAAGTTTTGCTTCGTGCCTGTATGTTTTCAAACTACTCCAGAAGCGAATGAAGGTTTCCTGTCCAATATCTTCAGCTTCCGGCACCTCACCGAGCATTCCTTTCACAACCCTTGCTACCATGCTACCATGACGGCGAATTACTTCTTTTAGTGCATTCTGATCGCCCTGGTGCAACAATTCAACCAACTTTTCTTCAGTACAAGCTTCCAAGCACGTTGCATTTTTCATGGTATTAAACAAAACCGATGAATGATTTATTCCATTTAATCGCTAAAGTATTAAAACTGAACCCTATCAATATTAATACCTAAAATTCATTACAACAAGTTCCAAATATTGATAATCATTTTTATCAAAATGAACCTATTGTGCTCTGACAATAAAATGATTATTAAGGCGGGTTATTATTTTCCGGCTTCTTTACGCTGTGCATCCACAACAGCAATGGTAATCATATTTACAATTTCATTAACACCGCTTCCCATCTGGAGTACATGCACCGCTTTATTCAGTCCGTTCAATATGGGTCCAATTACTACTTGTTTTGCCATTTCCTGCATCAACTTGTATGCAATATTTGCTGATGACAAATTAGGAAATATCAAGGTATTAGCGGGCCCGCCCTTCAGTTTTGAAAATGGGAACAGCTGAGCAAGCAATTCTTGGTCTAGCGCTGCATTAAGCTGAATTTCTCCATCAACGATAATATCAGGATGGTGTTTATGCAGATAAGCAACCGCATTCTTGGGGTTGGAAGCATCAAGACCATCAGCTGAGCCAAAATTGGAATAGGATAACATAGCCACTCTTGGTGTGACTTTGAATTCTTTAACCATTTTGCATGTCTGAAGCGTAATTTCAACCAACTCATCAACTGTTGGTGTCCTGTTTACGGTACAATCAGCAAAGAAGTATGGCCCTTCCTTGGTGTTAACCACATACATACCTGAAACCACTTTTGCACCTTCTTCTTTACCTATCACTTGCAGTGCCGGCCTGATGGTATCCGGATAATTTCTTGTCAGGCCTGAGACCATTGCATCAGCCATACCGGTTTCAAGCATCATAGGCCCAAAATAATTACGATGGGCCATATTGCTACGGGAAGCATTAAGTGTCATACCTTTACGCTGCCTCTTATTGAATAATATATCGGCAAATTCTCTACGCTTATCCCTATTCTTAGGGTCCCGTGGGTCAATAATCTCAACTCCTTCCAATTCAAGTTCATTTTCAATAATGATTGATCTGATTTTGTTCACATTACCTAGCAGGACTGGCACGGCGAGGCCTTCATTTACCACAATTTCGGCAGCTTTAAGCATTTTATAATCTTCCGCATCTGCAAGGACCACACGCTTAGGATTGTGTTTTGCCCTTGTCTTGATCTGTCTTAATAGTGGGTTCCCAAGATTTAATCTTTTGCGCAATTCTTCAATATAAGCATCCCAGTTGGCAATTGGTTTACGTGCCACCTTGGTTTCCATAGCAGCTTTTGCTACTGCTGGTGCCAATCGTTCGATCAGCCTTGGATCAGTTGGCTTAGGAATAATGTATTCACGTCCAAAACGCAAATTATTAATATTGAAAGCAATATTCACTTCTTCAGGTACAGGTTCCTTTGCTAGCTGGGCCAGGGCATGTGATGCGGCAAGTTTCATTTCGTCGTTGATCTCTTTGGCTCTCACATCCAGTGCTCCCCTGAAGATAAATGGAAAACCCAAAACATTATTGATCTGATTGGGGAAATCCGAGCGTCCTGTTGCCATAATAATATCATCTCTTGTGGACATGGCTTCTTCATAATGAATTTCAGGAGTTGGGTTCGCCAATGCAAATACTATCGGGTTCTCTGCCATTGTGAGTAACATTTCCTTTTTTACCACGCCACCTATTGACAACCCAAGAAACATATCAGCGCCTTTCATTGCCTGAGCAAGCGTCATATCAGGCACATCACGCACAAATTGTTTTTTTATAGGGTTAAGATCGGTGCGGTTCTTATTGAGTACTCCCTTGCTATCAAACATGAGGATATTCTCTGGTTTGGCTCCCAACTTCACATACAATCTGGTACATGAAATGGCTGAAGCTCCCGCCCCGTTTACAACGATGCGAATGTCTTCAATCTTCTTTTCATTAATTTCCAATGCATTGAGCAGGCCTGCTGAGGTAATTATGGCCGTTCCATGTTGGTCATCGTGCATGACGGGTATATCCAGCTCCGTCTTCAGTCTATCCTCGATACCAAAGCATTCAGGGGCTTTGATATCCTCCAGATTAATGCCTCCAAAGGTTGGTGAAATAGCCTTCACAATCTCCACAAACCGATCCGGATCTCTCTCATTAATTTCGATATCAAATACATCTATATCTGCGAATACTTTGAACAGCAAGCCCTTACCTTCCATAACAGGTTTCCCTGCTTCAGGACCTATGTCACCAAGGCCTAATACAGCTGTACCATCTGAGATTACTGCGACCAGGTTACCTTTCATGGTGTACTTATATACATCATCAATATTTTTATGAATCGCCAGACAGGGGTCTGCCACCCCAGGGGTGTAGGCGAGTGAAAGATCACGCTGTGTTGTATAAGGTTTGGTTGGAACAACCTCTAGCTTACCCGGGCGGCCCAATTCATGATAATTGAACGCATCTTTAATAAATAATTTGTCCATTTAGTTTGGTATTAAAATTTTGATCAAATATACAGAAAATGAGGGCTTATTAGTGTCATTTGATTGATATAAATGCAATTTAAAACCATTCTAATTTATTTCATCATTAGAAAAAATGAAAGACTGTTGATGATAAAATTGCAATAGAATAGTTTGATTAACAATCATTAATAAAACTGGCTTGTGAAGCTGCCAATCCAAACCCTAAGGTGAACCTTTAATATTTTTCTGCTAATAAGCTCAACTCTATTGGATTCCAAATAAAAAGCAAAACAGAATCAATTAATTTTCTTAGGTTTGTACCTTAAATTTTCCTTTATTGTATTCATTAATGCATGATCTAATTATGAAGAAATTATTTTTAATTCTAATTCCTATGAGCTTATTGGTAGCAAGTTGTGAAACTGTTGAGGAACCGGAGAATCCGCTATTCTCTGAGTTTGATACTCCATTTGGTGTTCCGCCTTTTGACCTGATTGAAGATGACCATTATCTTCCGGCCTATGAGGAGGCTATCCGTGAGCATAAAGCTGATATTGAAACCATCATCAGCAATCCGGAACCTCCCACCTTTGAAAATACCATAGTTGCCTATGACAGGTCTGGTGAAATGCTAAGCCGTGTAAGCCCCATCTTCTTCGGCATACGCGGTGCAAATACCAATCCCCGGTTACAGGAAATTGCCAGGGAGGTTACGCCAATGTTATCAGCCCATTCAAATGAGATTCGATTCAATCAGGATCTGTTCGAAAGAATTAAGGCTGTGTATGATCAACGCAATGACCTTAATCTGGACCCGGAACAAATGAGAGTGGCAGAGAAAATCTATGATGATTTTGCCCGCAATGGTGCTGCCCTGCCTGAGGAACAGCGCGAGGAGCTTAAAACCTTGAATGAGAGAATATCAATGGTTTCCTTGCAGTTAAATGAGAATCTCTTAGCAGAAAACAATGGCTTCCAACTGGTTATCGAGGATGAATCTGACCTTGTAGGTTTACCGGCAAATGTAATTTCATCTGCTGCCGAAGAAGCTGCAAAAGCCGATCAGGAAGGAAAGTGGATTTTCACTTTGGCCAAACCTAGCTGGATACCTTTCCTGCAGTTTTCCGAACGTCGCGATCTAAGAGAAAAACTATACAAGGCTTATATAAACAGAGGTGATAATGACAATGAGCATGACAACAAAGCATTATTCCTGGAATTGATGGATTTGCGGCAAAAGATGTCAGAAATGCTTGATTTTGAAAACTATGCTGAATATTTCACCTCCATACAAATGGCAGAAAACCCGCAGAATGTTTATGATTTTTTATACCAGATATGGGAACCTGCATTGCAACGTGCCAAGGATGAAAGGGATATGATGCAGTCGATCATTGATCGTGAAAGCGGAGGATTTGAATTGGAATCATGGGATTGGTGGTATTATGCGGAGATCATTCGTGCCGAAAATTATGACCTGGATGAAGATGAGCTTAAACCCTATTTTTCACTTGACAATGTACGCCATGGCAGCTTCACCCTTGCTAATAAGCTCTTTGGGCTTAGCTTTGAGAAACGTGCTGAAATTCCTGTTTACCATGAAGAGGTTGAAGCATTTGAAGTTTTCGATCGCGATGGCAGTCACTTGGCAATACTTTATGTTGATCCGCACCCTCGACCAGGCAAACGCGGTGGTGCCTGGTGTGGCACATATCGAAGCGGATCCTATGATGAAGATGGCAATAAGATTGCTCCCATTGTTACCATGGTAATGAATTTCACACGTCCTGTTGGTGATAAACCGGCATTATTGACCTGGGATGAAACACTTACCTATTTTCATGAATTTGGCCATGCACTTCATAATTTCTTTGCCGACGGCCATTATAACCGCACTAGCAGAAGTGTGCCTCGCGATTTTGTTGAACTGCCGTCTCAGATTCTCGAAAATTGGGTTCCTGAGCCAGAATTGTTGAAAGAGTTTGCATTCCACTATGAAACCTCTGAGTTAATTCCGGATGAGTTGATCCAGAAGATCCACAATGCTCAAAATTTCAATCAGGGATTTGCCAATTCCGAATACCTGGCAGCTGCAATACTGGACATGGATTGGCATACAACGCCATTATCAGCAAATACCGATGTGAATGAGTTTGAAAATGCAACACTTGAGCGTATTGGGTTGATCCATCAGATTGTGCCCAGGTATCGTACAACCAATTTTGGACATATATTTGGTTCAGGGTATGCAGCCGGATACTATGTATATCGTTGGGCCGGAGTTCTTGACGCAGATGCATTTTATGCTTTTAAAGAATCTGGTGATTTGTTCAATCAGGAACTGGCAGAGAAATTCCGCAAATTCATCCTGGCAGGAAACGCTCATTGGGAAGGCATGGAAGCTTATGTGAATTTCCGCGGACATGAACCGGATATTGAGCCCTTCCTGATCCAAAGCGGATTGAAATAAGATCCCATTACTTCTTTAATTAAAAAAGGCCATCGAAAAACAATGGCCTTTTTTATTTATTGAAGAATCTTAGTTTAAGATGCGCTGTTATGGTATAGCTCTATCACTTTCAATATCACCTGAGTGGCTTTTTCCATGCTATCCAAAGGTACATATTCATACTTACCATGGAAATTATGCCCACCGGCAAAAATATTCGGACATGGCAAACCCATATAGGACAACTTTGATCCATCAGTACCGCCTCTTATAGGCTTGATGATTGGTTTGATTCCCAAGTCAAGCATGGCTCGCTCAACAATTTCAACAATATGATAAACAGGTTCAACACGTTCTCGCATATTGAAATATTGGTCTGTCAACTCCAGAGTTATTGTTCCCGCTCCATATTTTATGTTCATAAAATCAACGATATCGCGTAGAAGTTTTTTCTTGTCCAAAAACTTCTGATGGTCATGATCTCTAACAATGTATTGCAATTCGGCCTGTTCAACAACTGCTTCAAACTTGGTAATATGGAAAAATCCCTCGTAACCTTCAGTATGTTCAGGTCTTTCAAAAACAGGAAGCATATCATTTAGTTCGCTTGCAATGATGATGGCATTCTTCATTTTACCTTTTGCAGTGCCTGGGTGTATATTACGTCCTTGAACATTTATTTTAGCAAATGCGGCATTGAAATTTTCATATTCCAACTCACCAACCTGTCCCCCGTCAAGGGTATAGGCATACTGAGCTCCAAATTTATCCACATCAAAATGATCAACTCCTTTCCCAATTTCTTCATCCGGGGTAAACCCAATTTTTATGGTTCCATGCTTGATTTCAGGATGCTCCACAAGATGTTCCATGGCAACCATGATTTCCGCTATTCCTGCCTTATCGTCAGCACTTAACAAGGTGGTACCATCCGTAGTGATGAGGGTTTGACCTACATAATGTTCCAACTCAGGAAATTCATTCACTCTCAAGTACATACCCTGCTCTTTATTCAACAAAATATCACCACCGGAATAATTCTCAATCACCCGGGGTTTAATATCACTCGCAGCCATATCAGGACTGCTGTCCACATGGGCCAGAAAGCCAATTACAGGAATATTTTTATCCGTATTCGCCTCTAAAGTAGCCATGACATACCCATGTTCATCCACATGCGCATCTTTGAGTCCCAGGCTATGCAATTCGTCAACGAGCAAACGTAATAAATCAAATTGCTTCTTTGTACTGGGAAATGTTGAAGAATTAGGATCACTTTGGGTATCAATACGCACATAGCGAAGAAATCTGTCCAGGAGTTTTTCTTTAAACATAATTGTATTGCTTAATTAGGTTATAGATACATGAAATATTTGGCAAAGAAATGTAATTGAAATTATTGTAAATGTATTCATTGTTCTTCATAGATCACAGTTGTAATCAATTTCCCCACCATACGCAGCGTCTCTATGTCAATATGATCCAAATTATCCTTCATGGTATGCCAATATTCGAAAAAGCTTCCATTCGAACTTCCTGTATCAATATGTATAATATTAATCATCGGAATGCCTGCATATCTATTGACAGGGACATGATCATCATTGATCGGCGGTCCGGGGCTGTTGGAGAAAGCATGACTATAGCCGAGTCTTGAAGCAGTCTGCCAAACCTTATCCAGTACCCAGGGAGCATATTGCTGTGAATAATACTCTCTGGGAAAAAATGCGTCGGCTGCTCCTACCATATCCAACAGAATTCCATATCTCGCGCGATAGGATGGCCTGTGTTGATTACGTGCCCAATATTGTGAGCCCAGTGCCCAAAAATCTTCGTCTCTGAAGGTACGTTGCTCATTATGAGGGCCATAATCCTCCAGGTCGAAAAGGATGATATCTATACCCAGCTTGGGATCGACCGGATTATTCTTTAATAACCTGGCGAGCTCCAGAAGAACACCCACACCGCTGCCTCCATCATTTGCACCATCAATAGGGGTCCGATGAAAAGCCGGATCAGGGTCATGATCGGCATAAGGGCGGGTATCCCAATGTGCAGCTAGTAACACCCGCTTTTCAGCTCCAGGATTGAAACTGGCTATAATGTTTTGTCCGTCCATGCCAGCTTTTGTATAAAGTCTTACACGAAATGATTGCACGATCACAGTATCAGCAAAACCATTGAGCTTTTCAACTAACCATGATGCAGCCAATG
Source organism: uncultured Bacteroidales bacterium (assembly GCA_937926515.1). Classification (GTDB taxonomy): domain Bacteria; phylum Bacteroidota; class Bacteroidia; order Bacteroidales; family F082; genus CALAZZ01. The sequence goes on from CALAZZ010000027.1 coordinate 19,211, forward strand.
CATGAGCATCAGTACCGGGAACTCGTGGCCCGAAAGATACTTGCTTTGCAACATAGGAATAAGCAGTATCGGCATTAAAAATAGGTGTGGCAGTAACCTGCGTTCTTGTAATTCGCTTATCTGAAGTCGTTTGCTCAGTGCCAGTTGTACAATTAATAAGCAGCAAGGGTAATATCAGGTAAATTAGCGTTTTGTGCATTAAAATTCGAATTGGTGCTAAATTCCGTACAAATTTATACATTTTATGGGCGCATAAGATATAGACATTTTAAACATTAACGATGTATCCGCAAAAACCTCCTCTAAGATTATTTAACGCACTCATTAGACATTGCCGTATCAAATTATTTCTATTTTTGTGGCATCAACACAAATTTATTTATATGAAAAATTTACCCTCAAACAGGCTGATCAGCTTGTTAATTCTGATTTTTTGTGCTTTATCTATGCAGGCACAGCTTGTAACAAATATACATGCACTTGAAAAATTTGCCCAGGACAAAGAACAGGAATTCATACTTCAACAAAAACGAGTTGTAGAATATGCCAGTCAAAACAACATTACAATTTGGCAGGAATTCGAAGATGGAACAGTTATTCAGCTTATGGATGTGGTAGATGGCAAACCTTTTTTTAACATCACACATAATGTAGGAGCTGCAATTACAACCAGAGCCTATGAATTGTGGGAAGGGGGCAGTACCGGACTTGAGATCACGGCAGAAGGATATAATCAAATAGGTGAATGGGATGGGGGTGCTACACGTGTGAGCCATCAGGAGTTTACTGATCAGGGAGCTTCAAGGGTAACCCAATCAGATAATGCTTCTCAGCTTTCAGCTCATGCCACACATGTTGCCGGAACTTTGGTTGCAGCTGGTGTTAACTCAGGAGCTAAAGGAATGGCCTACAAAGGCTTGCTGAAGGCCTACGATTGGAACAATGCTGAATCTGAAATGGCTAATGCTGCTGCACAAGGCCTCGAGATATCAAACCATTCCTACGGCTGGATCACGGGATGGCATAATAATAACGGTAACTGGACTTGGTACGGTGACAATAACATTTCACCTGATGAGGACTGGAAATTCGGCTTTTACGGCAGCCGCTCCCGTGATTGGGATATTATCGCATATAATGCACCTAACTATCTGATTACTAAATCAGCTGGAAATGACCGGGGACAAGGACCCAGCTATGCCGGTCAGCCCGGCTATCCTGAAAAGGATGGAGGTATTGATGGCTTTGATTGTATCGGCGACGGTGGCATTTCAAAGAATGTAATGACAGTAGGTGCTGTTCAGCAGGTTTCAAATTACACAGGTCCTTCGAGCGTGATAATGAGTAGTTTCAGTAGTTGGGGCCCAGCTGATGATGGCCGCATCAAACCAGATGTTGTTGGCAAGGGCGTTAGTGTTTATTCTTCCACTTCCAACTCCAACACCTCTTATTCCACCTACAATGGAACCAGTATGTCTTCTCCAAATGTGGCAGGCACCATGGCATTGTTACAATATCATTACCAGCAAACACATGACAACATCCCCATGCGATCATCTACATTAAAAGCACTGGTTATACATACTGCAGACGAAGCTGGACCGCATATTGGTCCCGATTATATGTTCGGCTGGGGATTGGTCAATGCTGAAAGCGCTGCCAACATGATTTCGGAGGACAATGTAATGCAGAATGTTATCGATGAAGTAGTACTGAATGATGGAGAAACATTCGAACGTGTTGTAACCGCATCGGGTAATCAACCACTAAAGGTAACCGTTGTCTGGACTGATGTGCCAGGCACCCCTCCTCCATCGGCATTAAATGCAAGGATTCCGGCCATTGTAAATGATCTGGATTTACGAATTGAAGATGAAGATGGCAATGTATATTATCCATACCAGCTCGATCCTGATAATCCAACTGCTGCAGCCACAACTGATACAAAAAACTTTGTTGACAATGTTGAGCAAGTTTTCATTGCTGAGCCCGAAGCCGCCGATTACACCATAATCGTTGATCATGATGGACCGCTCACCAATGATAGTCAGGTATTTTCTATCATTATCAGTGGAATTGATGAGCACACTGGGGTTCCCTATTGTTCCGGTGGATTACTCGATCCGGGACATGGAACAGAAGGCCACAGCACTGTACAAGAAATCAGATGGGTTCCAGCTGCTTTTGCCAGCAGTTATGATGTATATCTTGGGACTGACGGTGATGGCATCGAAACACCCACCAATATCTTAAATGGCGAAAATGTAGCTCCTAATTACATTCTTGTTGAAGGACTCCAACTCAATGAGACCTATTATGTGCAGGTTATTCCACGAAATAACCAGGGGGCCAATGACGATTGCAGTGAAATCTGGAATTTTTCGACCATGCCGGCTATAAACGAGTATCCCTATGCTCTGGATATAGGTGACCTTCAAGTGCCGAATCTACCGGAATATTGGCAGCAGTTGAATGATGGCGAAGCTTCATGGAGAAGCCTGATCATGCCCGGTTCAGCTGGCCAAAAAGTAATGGCCTGTATGAATAGCGGTTCATTCACAATCACAGAATTTAACAACTGGCTTGTTTCACAGCCACTGGAGGTGGAAGCAAGCAATGAGTATTGGATTAGTTTTTATTACAGAAACATCATACCCGGCACATCAGAAGACCTTAGTCTTTACTGGGGATACGAACCTATTGCAGAAGATCTAACGAATCCTGTAATCCAGTTGAGCGGATTTGATGATACCAATTGGATCTATGCCTCAACCTTGATGATCCCTGAAACAGATGGATTTATATATCTAGGCTGGCAAGCCCATACTCAAGCCGGCTTTGGTATGCTGATAGATGAGCTCATGATTTATGACTGGGGGCTTGTAAGTACTGCAGAACTGGGTGAAAGCTCAATAAACATTGTTAGTTCAGGTGGTGAAATTGTGATACGCGCCAGTGCAGAATTTAAGGAGGCACGCATTAGCATCATTAATACAACAGGCCAGACTGTGCACACCGAAAACATAAAAAATTCTTTCCAGTATCGTAGAAACCTGAATCTAACACCGGGCATCTATATTGTTTCAATACAGGATGATGGACATACCACCAATCAGAAAGTTTTTGTGAAATAATTTAATGGTGCTTTTCGAAACTTATCAAAAGCTTCGTGGTAACTACTGCGAGGCTTTTGTTTTTAGAACCAGCTGAACTGTAGTGCGACTGCGTTGTTCCAAAAGTACAGGCTTGTTGAGGGACATGCGCTTAAGATCAGCCTCTGTATAATGCCTAATCGTCAGCAATTGCAATCCTGTGTTGAATCTTAAAGCATAGCCATGATGCAACTCTTCAAACAATCGATCTAACTGGTGCTGATTGAAGTCGGCGCAGAAAGACAAACTAATAGCAGATGTTTGAAATAGATTGACATGAATGTTTAGCTTACTCAGCACACCAAAAATATTATGTAAATTGGTCTCGGTCATAAACGAAAAGTCATGTGGGCTGATGCTTACTAACATCTGATTGTCTTTGACAATGAAAGAAGGCACACTCGTATCAAATTCAGCAAGATGTGAGATCAGACTGGCCTTGGCCTTCGGATTGGCAAAAGATTGCACTTTAAGCGGAATACGTTTGTTCTGAAGAGGTTTGATCGTTTTAGGATGGATGACCGTTGCACCATAATAGGCCAATTCAATGGCTTCGGCATATGAAATGTGTTCCAACTTGATGGTTTCATCAAATCGTTTGGGATCGGCATTGAGCAAGCCCTCCACATCCTTCCAGATGACAACCTCATCAGCCTGAAGGCAATAGGCAAATATGGCTGCAGTATAATCTGATCCTTCCCGGCCCAGTGTAGTACCAACATTTTCCTTGCTTGCAGAAATAAAGCCTTGGGTCATTGTAAGGCTGCTATTTTTCAGGTTAAGGCCTCGTATACGATCACAACTTGAAGTCCAGTCAACATTGGCTGAACGATGATGATTGTCTGTAATAACATAATCCCTGGCATCAATTAATACATGATCAATGCCTGATTTGGACAAGTAAGCACTTACAATTGTTGTTGAAAGCAATTCTCCGAAGCAAACTGTTTGATCATAATGAAAGTCATAATCCTCATTGCAGCCATCATGCATGGCCATATGCAGCTGTTCAAAGAGATTATTAATTCTTGAATTTATCTGCTTATCGTCATCTGTAAAAAGCTCTTTACTGATTTGAAAATGAAATGATTTAAACTCTTCAAAAAGTAAATGATAGGTATCTGAGTTACGGTTTCGGGCAGCTTGTAACATGGCCTCAAGCGCATTGGTGGATTTACCAATGGCAGAGAGTACTACAATAAGTTTATGTCCCCGGTAATTATTAAGTATCGAAACCAAGTTACGCACAGCATCTGCGTTACAGATTGAAGCACCACCAAACTTAAATACTTGAAGCATGAAAATATCTTTTAGACGAGGATGACTCAGCAAAAGTATTAAATTTGTCAAAGCTGAATCATGGATCGCTTACCCTAACCAACCTCACCATCAACTATGAAAACACTCGTCGAATTTATTTATGAACAACAAGACATAGTAGGAACCGCAACCGGAGAATTTTCAAGGCTCTTAAATGATATCGGGATTGCTGCAAAAATAGTAAACCGTGATGTGAACCGTGCCGGTTTATCAGGCATACTTGGCTTTGATGGCGGGGTGAATGTTCAGGGTGAGAATCAAAAAAAATTGGATGTTTTAGCCAACAATGAGTTTATAAAGGCTCTTCGTAATGGAAAACAATGCGCTGCAATCATTTCCGAAGAGAACGATGATGTGATTGTTTTCGATGAACAAACCACTGAAAATGCAAAGTATATCGTAGCCCTTGACCCACTTGACGGTTCGTCCAATATTGAGGTAAATGTATCGATAGGAACCATCTTTGCTATTTACAAACGAAAGTCAATTGGTGCTGTCATCACCATGGAGGATGTGCTACAAGCAGGCACTGAACTGGTTTGTGGAGGATATATTATTTACGGTTCATCAACCATGTTGGTCTATACTACCGGTCATGGCGTTAACGGGTTTACATACGACCCAACCTGTGGAATTTTCATCCTTTCCCACCCCAATATCAAAATCAATGCAGACGGAAATATTTATTCCATCAATGAAGCCAATTATATTTACTTCCCGGAAGGGGTTAAGCAATATATTAAATATTGCCAGCAAGATGATAAAGCCTCGAACAGGCCATTTACTTCACGTTATATAGGCTCATTGGTATCAGATTTTCATCGAAACCTTCTACGCGGTGGCATCTATATGTATCCGGGAAATTTAAAAAATCCCGAAGGAAAACTTCGGTTGATGTACGAATGTGTACCTGTTGCTTTTTTGGCAGAACAGGCCGGTGGTAAAGCTTCCGATGGTTTTCGTCGTATACTTGATATTCAACCTGATCACATCCATCAGCGCTCACCATTATTTATCGGTTCAAAAAATATGGTGGAAGTAGCAGAATCCTTCATGCGTAGTCATAAGCAAGGATCAAGGCAAATAGAAAGTCCGAAATCAATCTGATAATGATTTTCGCGGCTTGATGAAAAAAATATATCTTAGTATTTGGATATGTCAAAATATACTTTAGATTTGCAGCATATTTAAACCCATGGCATATTCATCTTCATATAAAAATATTCCTACCTCATCCTGGTCATGGTGGTGGCCCCTCGTGGGCACACAATTCTACATATAACCCGCTCGGGGGCGAACCGTCCCGTTGTATCCGATAACACTGGGATATAGCAAATTAAATATATAAACCATATTTGGTTTACCTAGTTGTATTATTAAACATTATGATTCAATGGAAAGAAAAATTATACTTTCAGAAAATGAAATACCTCATTATTACTATAATATAGTGGCTGATATGCCAAACAAACCAATGCCACCGCTTCATCCGGGTACGCATCAGCCCATTTCGCCCGACATGCTGGCACCATTATTCCCGAAAGAACTGATCATGCAGGAAGTATCAACTGAACGGTTTATCAGTATTCCCGATGAAGTTCGAAAAATTTATGCACAATGGCGGCCAACCACATTATTCAGGGCTTACAACCTGGAAAAAATGCTGAATACACCTGCCAAAATCTACTACAAATACGAAGGCGTGAGTCCGGCCGGCTCTCATAAGCCCAATACTGCGGTTGCACAAGCATTCTACAATAAGGCTGAAGGAATTAAAAAAATCACGACTGAAACCGGTGCCGGACAGTGGGGCACAGCCTTATCCTATGCCTGCCAACTGTTTGAAATGGAGTGTGAGGTTTTTATGGTAAATGTGAGTTATCAACAGAAACCCTATCGGAAAATCATGATGAATAGTTTTGGTGGGAAAGTGCATGCCTCCCCATCATCCCTTACCAAATCAGGCCGGGATGCCCTTGCAACTGACCCCAACTCTTCCGGGAGCCTGGGAATTGCTATCTCGGAGGCTATTGAAAGAGCTGCTAATGACCCGAATGCCCATTATGCCCTCGGTTCAGTATTGAATCATGTATTGCTTCACCAAACCATCATTGGGCAAGAAGCCATATTACAAATGGAGAAAGCCGGCACCATGCCGGACATTGTTGTTGCCCCTTTTGGTGGTGGAAGTAATTTTGCCGGTATTGCCTTTCCTTTTCTGCAAATGAACCTGAAGGAAAATGCAAATATCAGGTGTATTGCTGTGGAACCAACGTCTTGTCCGAAACTAACACGAGGTGAATTCAAGTATGACTTTGGAGATACGATGGGTCTTACTCCTTTGCTTCCCATGTACACCCTTGGCCATGATTTCATGCCCTCTCCCATCCATGCCGGTGGATTACGCTACCATGGAGCAGGTGTGATTGTGAGTCAATTGCTAAAAGATAAACTGATTGAAGCACAAGCACAAACGCAACAGAATTGCTTTGAAGCCGGCATGCAATTTATCAAAGCCGAAGGCATCATCCCTGCCCCGGAGGCAACCCATGCCATCGCCACAGTCAGGGACGAAGCAATCCGGTGCCGTGAAGAAGGTATTTCAAAAACCATTCTTTTTAACTTATGTGGCCATGGATACTTTGATATGTCGGCTTATGATGCCTATTTATCAGGACAGTTAATTGAATCACAGCTTAATGGGAGCCAAATAAGTGATTCAATAAAAAAACTGGATTCATTGCAACCAGCATGAAGCTTAAGAGGCTGTCTCGAAACACATAGGTTTTTGAGGCAGCCTCTTGGTGTTCTCAATCGAGATCTCGAAAAATTACTACTGAGAAGCAAGTCTGAACTTACTTTTATGATGGGCATTAGGATGTACATTACCCTTGCGCAGTTTACGCTGCAAATCAGTCGGTAAGGCAACCATTTCCTGGCATTCAGTCGAACAACAATGATTAAATTTTACAGCACAGCTTTCGCATTGGATGAACAGCAAATGGCAAGCATCATTGGCACAATTCACATGACTGTCAGCAGGTTTGCCGCATTGATGACAGTGTGCAATTACGTCTTCGGTAACCCGCTCTCCCATGCGGTCGTCAAAAACAAAATTTTTACCTACAAACTTACTTTCCAGATTGAGCTGCTTAACCTGATGAGCATAATTAATCACACCACCCTTTAACTGGTAAATATTACGAAAACCTTTATGCCTCAGATAGGCTGAAAACTTTTCACATCTAATGCCTCCAGTGCAATAAAGCATTATGTTATCCGGTCTCTTTTCATCCAGCATCCTCACAATCACTGGTATGGATTCCTTGTAAGTGTCCACGTCAGGAAGTATTGCCCCTTTAAAATGACCTACTTCGTGTTCATAATGATTACGCAGGTCAATCACAACTGTATTGGGCTCATTCAACTTTTCATTATAGCTTTTGGCATCCAAATGGTCTGCCACATCATAGATATTAAATTCACTATTGTTAAGCCCATCTGAAAGTACTTTGTGCTTGACCAATATCTTTAATTTATAGAATGACTTGCCATCATCTTCAATTGCCTTATTGAGCAAGATACCTGACAATTTATCATGAGAGGCCAGATATTCCTCGAACGAATGAAAATTATGTTCAGGCACACTGCATTGTGCATTAATGCCTTCAGCAGCAACATATATACGACCGAAAACATCCAACTGCTCTAAATGCTTATACAACTCATCCCTAAAAATATAAGGGTTAGTGATATCAACGAATTTATAAAAGGAAACTGTGATGCGTCTGAAGGTTTCTTCGTACAAGCGTTGCTTCAGTACTTCCCTATCAATTGTATTGTATAGAATCATTCTAAATAAAAATTTCAGGCAAAAATAAAACAAATCTTCATCTGAGGAATTGATCTGCATAGTAATATGAAATTGGCCCTGCCTCAGTCTGGCAGCAAGCAAATAATTAACTTTGCACTTTCATTAAAACTCATCAGCTTGAGCAAAAACATCTTGCGGCAGTTATACCGCCAAAGCCCCACAGTTAAGGAGTTTGCTAACCGAATCAATCATGCAGGCCATCAGCTAATCAGTGGACTAAATGCTTCTTCAAAAGCTGCCTTAAGTGCAGCAGCCACTGAACTAATCGGGGGTCAACATCTGTTTATCTGTTCCGACAAGGAATCAGCAGCCTATTTTTACAATGATCTGGAGAATTTATTTGATGAACCTGGTCTCGATTATAACCTCAAGCAGGTTTTGTTTTTTCCCACCTCTTACAAAAGACCTTATGAACCTGAGAAACCGGATAATACTTACATTTTATCACGTACCGAAGTGCTCGGCCGCATCAGCATCAGCGAGCGTAAAACATTAATCATCACCTACCCTGAGGCGCTGTGTGAAAAAGTCATTACAAGACAGTATATCAACGAGAATACGATCAAGATCAAAACTGGAGAGATCCTCTCGTTGGATAAGCTGGCCGAAACACTTTATCATTATCGTTTCGAACGGGTTGATTTTGTGCTAGAACCAGGTCAATTTGCAATTCGGGGCGGGCTTATTGATGTATTTTCTTTCTCCAACGACCACCCCTATCGAATTGAACTCTTTGGTGATGAAATTGAATCTATCCGAAGCTTTGATCCTGCAACACAGCTGTCTGTAAAAAAAATTAACCGGATCAGTCTTTTACCCAATATACAGGATAGATTATTAAAAGAAACCAGGCAAACTTTGCTCGAATACCTGCCTCAAAAAACACTGATCTGGATCGATGAATCTGCCGAATTAGTCTATCGTGTTGACGATGAATTTGATAAAGCTTTTCAAGTTTTTAACAAAATGGATGACCCCGCAGCTTCCTCAAATCCAAATATGCTGTTTACCAATGGCAGTACCATTTGGTCACTGTTGCAGCAGAAGAGAACCATCGAATTCGGAAAAAATAGTGAATTTGGGTCCGCATTGAATCACAGTTTCAATACAACAACCCAACCATCATTCAATAAAAATTTCAAGCTGCTGATCGATGACCTACTGAAGCAACGTAAAGAAGGATATCGGACTTTTATCCTTTCTGAAAATAAAAATCAGATCGAACGGATCAGTACCATCCTCACTGATATTCAGGCAGACCGGCCTGAAAACGAGCGTGCCTCATTTGAGGCTGTTTACCACAGCCTCCAATCCGGTTTCATCGATCATGACCTTAAGATATGTTGCTATACGGATCATCAGATCTTCGAACGTTATCACAAATTCCATCTTCGTGATAGTTATTCGGGCAAAGATGCCATCACCCTCAAAGAGATTTATGATCTTAAACCCGGGGATTACGTCACCCACATAGATCATGGAGTTGGAAAATTTGATGGCCTTGAAATCATTGATAATAACGGTAAAATGCAGGAAGCCATCCGGTTGATCTATAAAAATAACGATTTACTCTATGTGAGCATCCATTCCTTGCACCGCATAGCTCGTTTTACCGGCAGCGATGGTGTGGAACCAAGCCTTAACAAACTTGGTTCAAATGCATGGAACCGCCTAAAAAACAAAACAAAAAACAAGGTCAAAGACATTGCAAGAGATCTTATAAAACTTTACGCCGCAAGAAAAGCCAGCAGGGGTTTCCAATTTATGCCCGACACCTACCTGCAAAACGAACTGGAAGCATCATTCATTTATGAAGATACGCCTGACCAGCTTAAATCAACAACAGACGTAAAGGCTGACATGGAATCAACTGCACCCATGGACAGGCTTATTTGCGGTGATGTCGGTTTTGGCAAAACAGAAATTGCCATCAGGGCTGCATTTAAAGCAGTGAATGATTCAAAACAAGTTGCTTTGCTAGTACCCACAACCATTCTGGCCCTTCAACACTTTAAAACGTTTTCAGATAGGTTGGCTGAATTTCCCGTAAACATTGACTATATCAATCGATTCCGTTCAGCCAGGCAACAACGCGAAACCCTAAAAGGGCTTCATAATGGAACAATTGACATTGTGATTGGGACACACAGGCTGATCAGTAAAGACATCAAGTTTAAAGACCTGGGGTTGCTCATTATTGATGAGGAGCAAAAATTCGGTGTGGCAGCCAAAGAGAAACTCAAACATATTAAAGCGAATGTGGATACATTAACTCTAACAGCTACACCCATCCCCCGCACCTTGCAGTTTTCAATGATGGGTGCACGTGATCTGAGTATCATCAACACCCCACCGGCAAACCGGTATCCTGTGCACACCGAGATCCGTTCGTTCAGCGAAGAAGTAATTCGTGATGCTGTCAATTATGAAATAACCCGCGGTGGCCAAGTGTTTTTTATTCACAACCGGGTTCAAAACATCCTGGATGTATATGATATGCTGAAGCGTTTTGTGCCAGGTATTAGTATAGGGGTAGCTCATGGCCAATTGGAAGGCCGTAAGCTGGAACAGGTCATGCTTGATTTCATTGAAGGACGGCACGATGTGCTACTCTCTACCACTATTGTTGAATCAGGCCTGGATATTCCCAATGCCAACACCATCATCATCAATGATGCCCATCATTATGGTTTGAGTGATCTGCATCAATTACGAGGTCGCGTGGGAAGGTCAAATAAAAAAGCATTTTGTTATCTGCTTGCTCCACCTCGTGCATCGTTGAGCCAGGAAGCGCAAAAACGTCTGCGTGCCATAGAGGAATTCTCAGAACTTGGCAGCGGGATTAATATTGCTATGCGTGATCTTGATATCCGTGGTGCAGGAAACCTTTTAGGAGGCGAACAAAGTGGTTTTATCAATGAGATCGGTTTTGATACTTACCAAAAAATACTGGATGAGGCCATCCGTGAGTTGAAAGAAACTGAATTCGGCAATCTGTTCAAGCATGAGAAGGCCGGATTTGTTACTGAATGCATTATTGAGACCGATATGGAAATCCTCTTGCCATCAGACTATATCGAATCAGGCAGTGAACGCATCAAATTATACAGTGAACTTGATAACATCAACAAGGATGAGGATCTGATGAAGTTTACCGATAAACTGATTGATCGGTTCGGGCCACTACCTAAACAGGCCTTCGATCTTATCAATACGATCAGGTTGCGATGGGTGGCACGTGATCTGGGATTGGAAAAGATTGTTCTTAAAAACAATATGCTGACGGCATATTTTGTGAATGATCAAAGTTCAGCATATTACAATTCAGATGCCTTTTCAACCATCATCAGCTATGTACAAAATCACCCCAGGCAGTGCCGCATGAAGGAAACCAACGGCAAACTGATATTGATCCTTTCAAATATTAAAACAGTAAATGTGGCCATGAATGTTCTGGAAGATATAAAAAACCACCAGGCGATCATTTGATTTAATGACCTGATCAACAGCCAGGTACCTTATAATGTTAATTATAAATCCTTAGCAACTGGCCATTATAATTGGTATTATACCGAATCAAGGGGTATTTTCCTTCACCTTCAAAAATGCTTCCGTTTAACAAAAGGTAACTGATATTTGTGCAAGTATCCATAACGAAAGGATAATAGTCATCAACCAACAAACGGGTACACACATTGTTTGTGCAACAACGGTTGGGATCATTTGGAGGCATGCGGTCATAAGCCATAAATTCCATGTTGTCTGCACGATATACAATAATACCACGGCTTGGCAATTCCGATGTCAGATACATCCACCCGCCAACAGTATTCAGTTCCTGATAAAAAGTTGAGTTGGGATCGAGCGTGAAATCAATATACACATCAGGAATATAAGGATTACCTTCTTCTTTATCACATGCAGTCATTAAGATAAGAGGAAACACCGTTATTAACAAAATCAAAAAAAACTTGTAACCCTTGACTGGAAGTGTTCGTTTCATGCAAAGTAAATTGTATGTTTCACATAAACGTGATTATGGCCATAAAATTACGTTATTTTTGCTAGGGAATTATAAAACATGACACTTTGGACAAGACTGATACACATCATAAAAGTGATGCTCCTACTGAGTTTCATCCTCATACAGGCGTCTTCATGTCATGTAAACAGGTTCAGCCAGGCACAGCGAAAAGCCATGAAATTGGAGAAACAAGCCTATAACCGGTTTAAGAAAGAATACAGGAAAGCAAAAAAGGAACATATGAAAATTCAATCGAAAGAAACGCGCAAGAGGATGAAAGAGCTCGAAAAACGAAGCAAACATCTTAATCAGCGAGCCAAATAGCATTTTGGTATAATTTTTCGACAATGATAACGCATCCATGCCCATCATTCTGACCATCATATCTGCCAAACTAAGGAAATCAATCATTTTTCGGTTCTCCTTCTTACTGGTTTTTGCCCCCACCCTGCTTTCAGCCCAAATATCAGATGGCCTGTTTTTCAATAGAATACTTTCAGAAAACGTCAAAATTGAAAAAGGGCTGAGCCAAAATTCGGTTTACAGCATTTTTCAGGATAATGATGGATTCATGTGGATCGGAACCTGGGACGGCCTCAACCAGTTTGATGCTTACAGTTTCACCATCTACAGTAAAGAGCAGGGCTTAAGCAATGAGACCATACGTGCTCTTTACCAGGATAATGAATGCCTTTGGGTAGGTACAGAAAACGGTCTAAATACCATCAACAGGAATACAGGTGAGATTCGAGAATACCTTCACATACCCAATGATTCGAGCAGCCTTACAAACAACTGGGTCAATCATATTTTCAAGGATCATCTCGATCGTCTGTGGATATGTACGGCTGCAGGGTTAAGCAGTTACCGAAAGGAGTCTGACGATTTCTTTCAGGTCTTTAGCCGCGATTATGGAGACCCCATGCGAAGCAATAACTTCAATATGATAAGCCAGGATTTCGATGATAACTTCTGGATAGCAACAGACTATGGCCTTGTGAGCTATGCACCTTCAACCAATGTGGTAACAAGATTTTTTAAAAAACCTGGTGATCTGTCCAGCTTGCCATCAAATAAAATTAATGCTGTCATTACTGATGAAAACGGAAGCGTTTGGGCTGGAACGGCAAAGGGTTTAGCCTATTATATTCCTGAAACACGCCAATTCCATACCATCGATCTTTATGAAGCCGATCCGGACAGAGTTCGTCAGCCGGAAATAACTGCACTCGCCTGGGAAAAAGGTCGAGGTTTATGGGTTGGCACAAATGGCGAAGGCTTGTTTTTTATTGATGCCGACACCAATATTTCCCACTTCAACCATCGGCCAAACAGACCCTATACAATAAGTGACAATCGAGTTCAGCATATTTATATTGATAGCCAAGGTATTATTTGGGTGGGCACCTTTAACGGCCTCAATAAAATTGACCATGATGCTCCACGATTTAAGCTTTACCGCAACGACCCAAGCCAGGAAAGCACTTTAAAAAACAACTCGGTCTGGTGTTTTCTGGAGGCTGAACCCAATAGCATTTGGATTGGTACTGATGAAGGCATTACAATTTTTAATCCGGAAGAATTTACCTTCAATTACATTTACCATGACCCCAATAACAGCAACAGCCTGTCTGATAATCAGGTCAGGTGTATTTATAAAGATCAGAATGGACTTTTTTGGATAGGCACCAGAAACAAGGGACTAAATCTCTACAACCCCAGCACTAACAAATTCTCTCACTTTGTGCACCAAAGCCGTGATACAAGTTCAATCTCAGACAACTTTGTCTACAAAATAACCGGCACAGCTGACGGCACCATCTGGGTCGGTACAAATAACGGGCTCAATCGATTTGACCCGCAAACAAATTCCTTTAAAAGGTATTTGCCTGATCCTGAAAAAAATCAAAGCCTGCCTGATCCTATCATATACAGCTTGTTTGTTGACCCTGATGACCAGCTTTGGGTTAGTACCGGAGATGGATTTTCACGTTATAATAATATAGGTGACAATTTTACAACATACAGGATCGACCAAGAAACTCTTGATGCTAACCGGGTATATACAAACCAGTTTTTCTCAGCGAGTATGGATAGCAGTGGTCAGTTCTGGTTGGGCACTCGTGGTGGAGGACTGGTAAAATTTGATCCCCACAGAAGCAGTTTTGAGATTTTTACACAAGCCGATGGCCTTCCAAGCAACGTCGTTTATAGCCCAATACTGGGTAATGATAACAAAATATGGCTTACAACCAACTGGGGCATATCACGTTTTGACAAAAATGAGCATAGTTTTATAAATTATGAAGTTACCGATGGATTGCAAAGCAATGAATTTAACCTTAATTCAGCTTTGCTTGCCTCAAATGGTGAGATTTATGTTGGAGGCATGAATGGTTTTAATGTATTCAGACCGGAATCAATAAAAATAAACAAACAGCCCCCTCCTGTAAGAATTACTGATTTTCGAATTTTTAACCAAAGCCAACCACATAGCCTGCGCGATGGAGATACCATTATATTGAATCACAATGACAACTTTTTTTCTTTCGAATTCACAGCCCTGGATTTCAGAAATCCTGCTAAAAACAAGTTCAGGTTTAAACTGCAAAATTATGATGTTGATTGGATAGAACGAAGCGCTGACAAACGCTTTGCAGAATATGCCAACATCAAGCCGGGTACCTATCAATTTCATGTGCTGGCATCAAATAGTGATGGATACTGGAATGAAATAGGGACCAGCCTGCATATCATAGTTAAACCGCCATGGTATGCCACCATATTGTTCAGGATTCTGTCAGTATTTCTGTTAGTTGGGATCACTTATTTGATCATACGGCTGCGGATGCGCGCAATAAACCGCAAACATGAAATTGAGAAAAAATACCTTGCTTTCGAAAAGCAATTGTTTGAACTGGAGCAAAAGGCTTTACAATTGCAGATGAACCCCCATTTCCTGTTTAATTCACTAAACAGCATACAAAGTTTTGTACTCAATAATGATATTGACAATGCCATCCTGTACCTGTCCAAGTTTTCGCAGCTGATGCGCCGTACACTCAGCAACTCCAGAGAATCCACAATACCTTTCAGAGACGAGATACAAGCGCTTATTCTATATATTGAGATTGAGAAACTACGTTTCGATAATAAATTTGATTACCATATTCACATTGATCCTGAAATTGACGACAGTTTTATTGAAATTCCCCCCATGATTTTGCAGCCTTATGTTGAAAATGCAATTGTTCACGGACTCATGCATAGCAAGGTTAAAGGTCACCTCAATATTGAAATCACACTTAAAGACGAAAACATCCTCTGTGCCATTGAAGATGATGGCATTGGAAGGGAAAAGGCAGCTGCAATTAAGCGAGAATCAGGAATTGAACGTAAATCAAGAGGCATGATTATCACCCAGGAACGACTCGATATTCTTAACCAGTATTCCAAGGATCAATACACAGTAAAAGTAATCGACCTCAAAGATAAGAATGGAAATCCGGCCGGTACCAGGGTCGAAGTCAGTATTGTTTACAAAGAAATTTAATAAAGATTATGAATATGATGCCATGAAGTATTTCTGAAATCTGAAGCAAATCTATAATCAAAAATAAACGAGTTAACAAAATAAAAAGAATATAATAAATGATCAGGTGCGTTATAGTTGAAGATGAACCCAAATCTAGGGAAACATTGAACGGTCTATTAAAGAGGTTTTGTCCCGAAGTGTTGGTTAGTGCTGAAGCAGATGGATATCAAAGCGGAAGGGATGCCATACTCGAACACAAACCGGATGTGGTATTTCTTGATATAGAGATGCCCGATGGGAGTGGTTTCAAATTACTCGAAAGCCTCACCGATATTGAATTTGAGATCATTTTCACAACCGCATTCGAACAGTTTGCCATCAAGGCGATACGTTATGCTGCACTGGATTACCTGCTCAAACCCATAGCCCCGGATGAACTGATTGAAGCTGTTAACAAAGTTAAAGACAAGAAAGTAAAGAAAACCAACCTTAAAAATATACAGGTCTTACTTAGCAACCTCAAGCCGGATGCCATGGAATCGAAAAAGATCATCCTGTCGACTTCCGATAAAATCCATGTAGTAGAAATCGATCGAATAGTACGTTGCGAATCGGACAATTATTACACCCATTTCTACCTGGAAAATAAAACCCATCTGCTTATAAGCAAAACCCTAAAAGATGTAGAAGGTTTGCTCGAGGGCAACAACTTTATTCGTCCACATAAATCACACCTCATTAACATACGCTTTATTCAAAATTTCAGCCGCGACGAAGGAGGATTGATCACATTAAGAACAGGAGAGAAAATTCCTGTGTCGCGCAGGAAAAGAGAAAAAATTCTTGAGATCATCAATAATTTATAAATCAGGCAATAGGCTGCGGTTATACAATAAATTAATTTCCCGCATTCTTGATTAATAATACCGTTTTCTTAGTTTTTAACATTTTTTATCAATTTTTTATTACTTTTAGCCTCAAATTTCGCATCAACCTCAGCCACCATGGAAGACTATATCTATATCATACTCGCATTGCTATGGGTTGTTTTTAGTGTAATTAAAGCAACAAAAAAGAAACCATTGCCACCTGTAGCCGAAGTTGATGAATATGAAGAACCCGAAGGTGAAACACGTTCGTCATTCGATGACCTTATTGATGAGTTTTTGGGTACCGGCAGCCAGGAGACCAAACAAGTCGAACCAATGCAGCCATCCACTCAGTATGATGACATAGAAACGTTTACCCCGGAAATCGAAAAATATGAAGAACTTGTAACTGCTGTTGATAAAGACGCCATACAACCTGTTATCCTAACTGAGGACGATCAGGTTTTGGAACTTGAAACAACAAGCAGTGATATGACAATGACCAGGACTGAAGGAGATAAAGGATTTGGATTATCAGATTCTGTGGCTAATGATTTTGAATTGAGAAAAGCAATTATATACTCAGCCATATTGCATAGGCCTTATGATTAAGTAATTGTTAACAATAGATGATATTTTTTGGAACGGAAAGACCCTTTTAATTTGGATGATACATTGTTTTGTTTTTATCTTTACCGCCCTTAAACGCACAAAAAGTAGTAGAACATAAATTTACATGGTATGTCAAGAAATTTACTATTAACCTTAGGTATAATGCTGGTGTCATGCACTTTGGCATTTTCACAACAAGGTCGACTCAGAGGAACAGTTTATGAAAAAGGCACCCGTGAGCCCATCGCTTTTGCCAATATTGTGCTGGAGCTTGGAGGTGCTGTTATAGGTGGCGCAACATCTAATTTCGATGGGGAGTACGATATAAATCCCATCCCACCAGGTAGGTACGATCTCAAAGCCACCTTTGTGGGCTATCAACCTGTCCATATACGAAACGTGCAGATCACAGGTAACCAGATCACATTCTATGATATTGTCATGGATGGCACCGCCATCGACCTTGAAACAGTAGAGGTAATTGACTATCGAATCCCTCTGATCTCAAAGGACCAGACTACCAGTGGAGCTTCTATCACCTCAGAAGAAATTGCAAAGATGCCCAATCGGTCTGCTGATGCCGTTGCAGCCACTGTGGGGGGCGTCTTCTCGGCAGATGGTGAACGTGGCAATGTGCGTGGTGCTCGTTCAGATGCTACCGCTGTATACATCGATGGTGTGCGTGTTATCGGATCCAGCCAGCTGCCACAGTCCGCTATTGAACAAGTTGATGTGATCCTCGGAGGTACACCAGCCATGTATGGTGATGCCACCGGTGGTATCATCAATGTAACAACCAGGGGTCCATCCCGTCATTTTGGTGCCGGTGTCGAGTTCGAAACATCCGAGTTTCTGGATGCTTATGGTGCAAGCCGCCTGGGGTTCAACATACAGGGTCCATTGATTAAAGGAAAAGGACAAACCACCTCCTTACTTGGCTTTTTTATTGCCGGAGACCTCACTTACAATCGTGATGGGGCTATATCTTCAACAGGCTATTGGAAAGCAAAAGACGATGTGCTCACAAGCATTGAAACCAATCCTTTACGGCCAACGGGAACAGGTATTGGTACATATCAAAACGCTGAATTTCTTCGTTTGAGCGACCTGGAAAATACCAGCCGTTCACTCAATACCGAACGATACAACGTAAGCCTCTCAGGAAACATTAACATCAGGACAACAGAAACCATTAACCTTACAGTTGGAGGTTCTTTTAACAAGGCTGCAGGAAACTTTTTCAGTTACAGTGGTTCATTGCTAAACTATGATAAAAATACGGAATACGACAACAACACCTGGCGTGTTTATGGCCGCTTTACACAGCGTTTTCCCACCTCATCCGAAAGTACTTCTTTAATTAAAAATGTTTACTACTCTATACAAGCTGACTATACACGTCAATACAACAGTTCAGGTGATCCCTATCATAAGGATGATTTGTTCAGATATGGCTACCTCGGTAAGTTTACTACCTACAAAATACCAACATACGAACTGGGAAGTGATACCGTAAACGGTAAGTTCTATGAAAATGTTTATTTGCTTAATTCATGGGATTTTGATACACTTTGGGCATGGACACCCGGCGACATCAATCCACTGGTAGCAAATTATACAAGCAGTTACTATGACACATATGAAGGACTACCAGGAGGAAACTACAGAAACAGAGACCAAATCATGCTTGGCGGAGGTCTCGTGAACGGAATGACACCCCCATCCGTTTACGGAGTATTCCAATCTCCTGGTGCTAATCAGTCTGGATATCAAAAAGTTGACAATGACCAATTCAGTGTTAATGTAGCCGGAGCAATGAGCATCGGTAATCACGAAATCAGACTGGGATTCCAATACGAACAACGTACCAACCGATTTGTTTCTTACGGGCCAACCGGTCTCTGGAACCTGATGAGGGGCCTAACCAATTTTCACATAATCGAGTTGGACAAGGACAATCCTTTTGCCATAGCTTATGACGGCATTGTGGATACAATAATGTATTATAGGCGTTATGATGAACAATCACAACGAAATTTCGACAGAAACCTTCGCCAGGCCATGGGACTACCTGTTAACGGCCTCGATTACATCTCAATTGATTCCTACGATTACAATAATAATACCATTGAATATTTTGATAAAGATGGTGTGAAGCATGTTGCAAACTTAGGAGAGACACCTTTTGATATTAGTATGTTCAATGCTGATGAAATCCTAAATGATGGTAACTATTATGCCATATATTCAGGTTTCGATTATATGGGAAATAAACTCACCAGTAAACCCAGTTTTGATGACTTTTTCACCGCACAGGATGAAAACGGACAATTTACCAGACCGGTAGGTGCTTTTCAGCCGATATATATGGCCGGTTATATTCAGGATAAATTCGCTTTCCGCGACCTCATATTTAATATAGGAGTACGCGTTGACCGTTTTGATGCCAATCAAAAAGTATTGAAAGACCCATATCTTCTTTATAATGCATTCACGGCCAGTGAAGTTACACAATTGAGAGGTCAGGCAATAACTCATCCTGCAAATATTGGTGATGACTATGTTGTTTATGTGGACCAGGTAAATGATCCATCATCAATTATGGGATACCGCAGTGAAGGAGTTTGGTTCAATGCCAATGGTGCTGAAATTCAAGACCCAACAGTTCTTGATGCAGGATCAGGTATTTCACCATATCTGATCAACCCGGACCAACAAAGGGTTGACATCAATTCATTTGAAGATTACGACCCTCAATGGAGTGTGATGCCAAGGATATCCTTCTCATTCCCTATTTCTGATGAGGCACTTTTCTTTGCACACTATGATGTTCTGACACAAAGGCCTACAAGTAACCTTTTCTCAAACCCTGCGGATTATTATTTCTTCGAAACTGCCAGGTCAGTATTGAACAACCCTTCACTTAAACCATCACAAACTATTGATTATGAGTTAGGTTTTGTTCAGAAGCTCACCAACAGCTCATCCATTACTTTTACCAGTTTCTACCGTGAAATGCGCAATATGATTCAGATATTCAATTTCACCGGTGCTTATCCGCGTGACTATACTTCTTTTAGCAATCTTGACTTCGGTACAGTTAAAGGACTTACGGTTGAGTATGATCTTAGGCGGACAAACAATGCCCGGATCAGAGCCGGTTATACTTTACAGTTTGCTAATGCCACAGGAGCTACAACTACTACTGCTGCTGCATTGATTGCTGCAGGGCTGCCAAACCTTAGGTCAACCATTGCCATGCCTTGGGACCGCAGGCATCAGTTTAATCTCTTGATTGACTATCGATATGGTTCAGGAAGAGAGTATAACGGACCACGAATTAATCGTGACAAAAAGGACAAAGCACCATTTGAAGTTTTACAAAACACTGGCTTCTCATTAACAGTAATTGGTGGTTCAGGTACTCCTTATACAGCCGCACGTAACGTTGTATCACCCATTTCAGGAGGTAGCAACCTGCTACAGGGAACCTATTACGGATCCCGGTTACCATGGCAGTTTAGGTTGGACCTGCGAGTTGACCGTGATATTGAATTTAAAATGGGTAACCGCGACAGCGATCGTCGAAATGCTTATATGAATGTTTATCTTCAGGTACTGAACCTTCTGGATACGCGAAATGTAATGAGGGTTTATCCTGCAACAGGCAACCCGGATGACGATGGTTACCTAAGTGCACCTGAATGGCAACGTGAAATCATATCACAAACCAATCCTCAATCTTTCAGAGAGTTATATGGATTATTTGTAAACAATCCGGGAAACTACAGCGTGCCCAGACAGATCAGAGTGGGCGTTATCTTTAACTTCTAATGTCTAAGTGAATACCTGGAAAACAAGATTTAAAATGAAAAAAATCCCTGTGAAAATGAATAATTTTATCAGAACGCTGCTCATAGCAACTTTTTTATTGCTCATTTCAGAACAGGCACGTACTGAACCCTATAAATGGGATGTGCCAAATAAAACTCATGAGCTAAAGGCAACAGCTGCCGGTTGTTCCCCCTCCTCCGCATTTGAATGGCTCGACATAAACAATGTCAGGGCTCGTATTCATGCCGGCGGTGATATGTGGTGGAACCTTGAGCCCGGAGCCACATCCAAAGCACTCTATTATGTACCAAAAAGCGGAACTGCCACTTCCATGTTCGATGGTGC
The DNA here is from genome assembly GCA_937926515.1 of uncultured Bacteroidales bacterium. Taxonomy (GTDB): domain Bacteria; phylum Bacteroidota; class Bacteroidia; order Bacteroidales; family F082; genus CALAZZ01. The sequence continues at coordinate 40,776 of CALAZZ010000027.1, forward strand.
ATTATGGATCGGAGGGCTTGATATTAACAACCAGCTTAAACTGGCAGCTCAACGATATCGCCAGGTTGGTATTGATTATTGGACAGGCCCGCTTACCATAGATGGTACTGCTGCGATCGATGATGAAACCTGTGCCCAATATGACAAACAATGGAAGATGACTCGTGCTATGGTGGATGAATTTTTAGCCAATACCGATCCTGAAACAGGTGCTTTTATCCCCAGTGAAGATTATACCATTCCAAACGAAATACTCGATTGGCCGGCGCATGGTGATGTCTCTAAAAATCAGAGCTATTATCTTGCGCCATTCTACGATGTTGATGGTGATGGCGAATACAATCCTACCGCAGGAGACTATCCTTACTATGATATTGACAATAGTCTTTGTCAAACCAAAACACCCACAATGGATGAGTCAATTGAAGGAGCCATATGGGGTTCTGTTTTAGCTGACCAGGTCATCAAAGGCGACCAAACCATTTGGTGGGTATTCAATGACAAGGGAAATGTTAAAACTGAAACAGGCGGTGCTGCTATTGGGATGGAAATCAGGGCTCAGGCCTTTGCATTTGCTACTAATGATGAAGTAAACAACATGACCTTTTATAGCTATGAGATCATTAACCGTTCAACTTTTGAGTTAACACAAACCTATTTCTCGCTTTGGGTTGACCCTGATTTGGGATATGCCTGGGATGACTTCACCGGATGTGATATCGGACGTGGACTGGGTTATGTATACAACGGAAATGCTGTTGATGGTAGTGGAGAACCGGAATCATATGGTGATCAGCCTCCTGCAATCGGTGTTGACTTTTTCCAGGGCCCGTATATGGATGCCAATGGTATTGACAATCCAAAATTTGATGCCAACGGCGAACAACTCTGTGATGAAAGTATCAACGGGGTAAATTTTGGAAACGGAATTATTGACGATGAGCGTTTCGGCATGAGACGTTTTATCTATCATAACAACTCATCCGGTGAGATGGGTGACCCACAAACAGCGCCTCAGTATTACAACTATCTCAGGGGACGTTGGAAGAATGGTCGTCCTATGGAATATGGAGGAAATGCATTCCCGGGAGGCCCTGGAACTGTAGGTCCGCAAACTGATTTCATGTTCCCTGGCACCACCGACCCATGCTTCTGGGGTACAGGTGGTCAGCCACCAAACCCGCCTTATAACGATCCTAACTTTGGATGGACCGAAGAAACTGCCAATGATGGATCCCCGAACGACCCGGGTGACCGTCGTTTCATGCAATCAGCAGGGCCATTTACACTTAAGCCTGGCGCAGTAAACTATATTACAGTTGGTATCCCATGGGCGCGTGCGATTTCCGGTGGCCCTTATGCTTCCGTTGAATTGCTTCGCAGGGTGGATGATAAGGCACAAGCACTTTTTGACAACTGCTTCAAAGTCATTGACGGACCCAATGCACCGGATCTTTCATTCCAGGAACTGGATCGTGAAATTATTGTCTACATCTCAAATTCTCCATCGTCAAATAACTACCAGGAATCATATACTGAATTTGATCCAAACATCATTCAGCCTCACCCACTCTTTCCGGATGAAAGGAGTGACTCGCTCTATCGTTTTGAAGGATATCAAATCTTTCAGTTAAGAGATCCCACAGTTGGAGTTGAAAGTGTTAACGATCCTGATAGAATGCGACTTGTGGCTCAATTCGACGTAAAAAATGGAATCACAAAATTGGTTAACCATTACCTTGATGAATATATCGGATATAGTGTACCTGTCGTTGAAGTAGATGGCGATGATAGTGGAATCAGACATTCTTTCAGGCTCACTCAGGATGCTTTTGCAACCGGCGATGTACGTCTGGTTAATCATAAGCAATACTATTATCTGGCCCTGGCATATGCCTACAATGAGTTTATGCCTTATTCAGAGGATCCTGAAGGATTGATGGGCCAGAAAACACCATATCTTGCAGGAAGGCGAAACATTCAAACCTATACAGCCATCCCCCATAAAACCATAAACGGATTGGTGGCCCACTCTAATTATGGTGATATGCCAGAGATTACACGTTTAGCAGGTCATGGTAACGGTGGCAATGTACTTGACCTGACCGAAGAAACAATAGAAGAAATCCTAAGTAAACCACCGGCAGGCCCGGATAACATTTTTGGTGATCCGGACTATCCTATAGCATATAATCCTACTTACCAGAAAGGTCGTGGACCGCTTAACATCAAAGTAATCGATCCGCTAAATGTAGTTGGAACAGATTATGAGTTGTGGTTTGATACACTGAGACATGTTCGAACAGACCATGTTACAGGATTGGTGACTGTGTTTGGCGATACTGCCAGCAAAATGGTTGGAAACTGGTATTTACGTGATTTGAATACCAACGAAATATTTGAGTCTGATACAACCATCATTGCAAATGATGAACAATTGTTCTTAGACCGTGGTATTTCAATTCAGATTAATCAGCCCTATCATCCCGGACCCATTCCGGTCGGTAATGATGGCAATCCGACCAGCCCTTCCACCTTGAGAGCAATTCTGGCCGACAATAACGGCTTCCAGGTTTCAAGTATCACTTATGCTGACAGCTCAAGAAGATGGCTTTCAGGCATTGAAGACGTTGACGTACCTGGATTTGTTTTGAACTGGATTCGTTCAGGGCAACATAAAGACCAGGAAAACTCAGGCTACAGCGACTGGAATATGAATTCCGGACCCGCCAATCCATGGGACCCAACAGAAGCCTATGAAACCATACTAGGCGGTACATGGGCTCCATATGAACTGACTGCAGCAAATAATCAGAGTTTCACAGGTGATCCCGGTCCGGCATTTACCCAAATCACAAAGCAGGCTGATAAATTTGCAAGTTTATCCAGTGTGGATATTGTTTTCACACCCGATAAATCAAAATGGACCAGAAGCCCTGTGATGGAAATGGGTGTATTTACTGAGCTGAATGAAGGACAAGTCAGACGATTCCTACTAAGAAAGGCCCCTTCGGTTGACAAGGATGGCAATCCTGCCTCTTCAATGACTTTGCCAGCCAGCAATAACCCTGACGATCCAAACTATATTGCCAGCTATGGCATGGGCTGGTTCCCCGGTTACGCAATCAATGTGGAAACCGGCGAGCGACTTAATATCATCTTTGGTGAAAATTCTTTCCTTTCCGGACAGAATGGTCGGGACATGCTATTTAATCCGACCGAAAGAGACCTTGAAGTGGATCAGATAGATGATCCAAATATTCTATCTCAAGTTGATGGCAGGCCATTATTTGGTGGTATGCACTTTGTGTATATTATGGCACACGACAGATCAGGTGATGAGAACCTTCTGGATACACTTAACTTTATTTCACCTGCTTATGATGCCGGACGTTATGCTCATCAATACCTGAGTTATCTCGATGGACCACTATACCAGGTTCTTGGAAATCTTTTCTTCAGAGATATGATGTGGGTTGGTATGCCCATGGCCGTGAAAGGAGAGGAATGGCTTTCCAACGAAGCGCATATCAGAATTCGGGTCGCGACACCATATAGGAGACATTTCTCAAAGTTGCCTCTTGACACCGTCCATCCGGGCATGGATGTGAACAACTTCTATCCGAAGTATGCCTTCTCAACCAAAGGAATGGAGACTGAATTGAGAAACGTAGATAAGTTACAGACCGACCTCGACTTGGTGAATGTGGTTCCAAATCCTTATTACGCTTACTCAGCATATGAGCGCAATGCACTTGACAACAGGATCAAGATCACCAATCTGCCGGAGAAATGTGTGGTGACCATTTACAATATGAGTGGAACCAAAGTTCGCCAGTTCAGCAAAGATGAGGCACTGACCTCTATTGACTGGGATCTGAAAAACTTTGCCGGTGTGCCCATTGCCAGCGGTATGTACTTGATCCATATTAAGGCGCCTGAAGGTGAACGTGTTATCAAATGGTTTGGTGCTATGCGTCCGATAGACCTTAATACCTTCTAAATCAACTAAAATGTGAATTATCAAAAACCATGATTATGAACACTTTTTATAGATATTTTATCATCGCAAGCATCGGTATGCTTCTGTTACTTCCACAGCACACCTTTGCAGGTAATAAGGACAGGTCAGGACAGGCAGGTGCTTCTGAATTATTGATCAACCCATGGGCAAGAAGCACTGGGTGGGGCAATGCAGGAATGGCTCAGATACGTGGCCTGGAAGGAATTTGGAGCAATGTGGCCGGTACGGCATTCACCAACAAAACAGAACTTATTTTTGCTCATACCGACTGGCTTAAGGGTGCTGACATCAGTATTTACTCATTTGGTTTTACGCAAAGTGTTGGCGAGGGCGGTGCTCTTGGGTTGGCAGTGATGTCAATGAATTTTGGTGATATACCAATTACCACCACAGAGTATCCCGATGGCGGACTTGGTAATTTCTCGCCCAGCCTGATGAATATTAGCATGTCGTATGCCAAGGCATTCTCAAACAGCATCTACGCCGGCTTTGTACTTAAGATCATCTCGCAGAGCATATCCGATATAAGTGCCCAAGGAGTTGCCATTGATGCCGGCATCCAATATGTTACCGGTGTGGATGAACACATCCATTTTGGGATATCCCTCAAAAACATCGGCCCTACCATGAGTTTTTCAGGTGATGGTCTGTCACTCCGAGCTTTTATCCCCGGCCAGGAGACACAATTTACATTGGAGCAAAGATCTGAGGCCTTTGAATTGCCTACACAATTGGTAATCGGCACAGCTTATGATTTCTTGTTTCCAAATGATTACAGGTTTACTATGGCAGGAAATTTCACTTCTAATTCATTTACCAAAGACCAGATCACCATAGGAGCCGAATTCAGCCTGAAAGACTACGTTTTGCTCCGGACAGGATATACATACGAAGACGGAATCTGGGATAATATCGAAACCGGCGAACGCACCAATGTTACCAAAGGTTTTGCTGCAGGTATCACTGTTCAGGTACCCCTCAGCAGGGATTCCGGCTCGGTCTTTTCCGTGGATTATTCATATCGTGATACAGATCATTTTAGTGGAAATCATACAATAGGAGCACGTATCAGTTTCTGATCGCGTTGCACTTGTATTAAAAATTTATACCTTTGTACAACAAAAGGCCCTTAATCGCTTAAGGGTCTTTTTATCTTATTTAGAACAAAACACAGGCATGTAAGTCATGATGGAAACAAAATATTTTACAGAAGAGGGATTGCATAAGCTTAAAGTTGAGCTTGAGACCCTCATTTCGGTTGAACGGCCAAAAATTTCGCAAATGATCGCTGAAGCCCGTGATAAGGGTGATCTTTCAGAAAATGCAGAATATGACGCTGCAAAGGATGCCCAGGCCATGCTTGAACTAAAAATTTCAAAACTGCAGGATCTGCTCGTAAGTGCCAGAATCATTGATGAATCTAAAATGGATACCACCAAAGTTTTGCTGTTTTCAGTGGTAAAAATTAAAAACCTGAAAAATGGTGCAGTCATGACCTATTCCATTGTACCTGAAAAAGAAGCAGACCTCAAGGCCAGTAAAATATCCGTGAACTCACCCATTGCCAAGGGATTACTGGGTAAATCAGTCGGCGAAAATGCAGAGATTGAAGTCCCTGCTGGTAAAGTGGAGTTTGAAATCCTTGACGTAAGCCGTTAGTTTCCTATACCTTGATCACACACTGACAATACCAATCCTCTTTTCTTAACTTCTTGTTTCATCGCTTTCCATTATTGAAATTAACCCCTAATTTTGTGGTTCATCAATAAGGTATTGCACATGGAAAGTATATTTACGAAAATTGTTAAAGGAGAGATTCCCTGCTTTAAGGTAGCAGAAAATGAAAACTATCTGGCATTTTTGGATATCAATCCGCTTGCCAGGGGACACACCTTGGTGATCCCAAAAAAGCAGACAGATTACATCTTCGATGTTGATGATGAAGAGCTCAAAGACCTAATGGTGTTTGCCAAGCAAGTTGCCCACGCCATCGAAGCAGTAGTGCCTTGCAAGCGAATAGGTATGACCGTGATCGGGTTGGAAGTACCACATGCACATATTCACCTGATCCCTATTAATACTTTGTATGATATGGATTTCAAACAGCCTAAACTTAAGCTCACAACAGATGAGTTTACACAACTCAGTGAACAAATAAGCGGGAAGTTATGATCCAGAGACAATGCTTGGTTCTGAATCTATGCTATCTGATATAATAATCTAATAGGCACGCTCATTACGTCCTTCTATGTAATTGATAAAGGAACGGTTGACCACTTTGTTTCCCCCCGGAGTTGGATAATCGCCGGTAAAATACCAGTCACCCATATGATTGGGGATGGCCAGATGAAGGTTCTCGATACTTTGATAAATGACACTTACCTTGGCTTCCACCTCGGGCGAGGTAACCAATTGTGCCACTTTAGCTGATATCTGCTCTGCTGTGAACGGTTTATATATCGCCTTTACATGATTAATGACTTCCTCTTTGGGTACGTTCTGTTGTGACTTGCATAGCTTATAGACCTCATTGATAATATGGGTTTGATTTGTTTCTTTAAGTAATGCAATGGCAGCCCTGAATGCAACAAAATCAGAAAGCTTTGCCATATCGATGCCATAACAATCTGGATATCGAATCTGCGGTGCCGAAGAAGCTATGATAATATGTTTGGGGTTAAGATGATCAAGGATCCTGATGATGCTATTGCGCAAAGTGGTACCCCGTACAATGGAATCGTCCAGTACAACAAGTGTATCTATTCCTTTTTTAACCACTCCATAAGTAACATCATAAATATGTGCCACCAGGTCATCACGTTGAGTATCCTGAGTGATAAAAGTTCGCAACTTCATATCCTTCACTGCAATCTCCTCAACACGCAGCTGAACTGAAAATATATCATCAAGTAGTTCCGTACTCAATTCACCTTTAATAGCCAGAATTTTATTCTTTTTAACCTGTTGACAGTGATTGTTCAATTCCTGAATCATGCCTCTAAACGCCACTGAGGCTGTATTGGGAATGTAAGAAAATACCGTATCATCAAGGTTGTAATCAATTTCCCTTAAAACGTGCGGTGTTAATAATCTGCCTAGCTCTTTACGCTCCCTGTAGATTTCCGCATCCGTGCCTCGTGAAAAATAAATGCGTTCAAACGAACATGATTTCCGTGCCAAAGGGGTTCGGCATTCCTTTTCTGAATAACTTCCATCTTTCTTGATAATGAGTGCATGTCCCGGCTTTATTTCGACAATACCTGTTCCATTCACATCAAATGCTGTTTGAATAGGAGGACGTTCCGATGCAACAACAACTACTTCATCATCGGCAAAATAATAAGCCGGACGTATTCCGGAAGGGTCTCTGAACACAAAGGCATCACCATGGCCAACCATACCAGAAATGACATAGCCTCCATCCCAATGTTGGGAACTTTCATGCAAAATAGATTGTAGGTCCATATTCTTTGCAATCTCGAACGATATTTCAGGCTTGGTCAAACCGGTCTCTTTAAATTGTTGATAAAGCCGCTCATTTTCTTCATCCAGGAAATGTCCTATTTTCTCCAACACTGTGATGGTATCCGAAGTCTCAACAGGATATTGGCCCAATTCAACAAGTTTATCAAACAATTCATCAACGTTAGTCATGTTAAAATTACCGGCCAGGATTAAAGTGCGTGTCATCCAATTGTTGGAACGTACAAAGGGATGCAGGTTCATGATATTATTTTGTCCGAAAGTGCCATATCGAAGATGGCCCATAAACAATTCACCGGTAAAGTCTATATGCTGCTTGAGCCATTGTACATCCAGAAGCCTTTCAGGGTTTTTTTCGCTGATGTTTTGCAACCCATCATATATCTGGCTGAAAATATCCTTAATTGGAGCCGAAGCATTAGAACGTATTCGGCTTATGTATTTGCTCCCTGGTGGCAGGTTGAACTTAATTCCTGCTATACCGGCACCATCCTGTCCGCGATTATGTTGCTTCTGCATGAGCAGATGAAGCTTTTGCAAACCATAGAAAGCAGTTCCATACTTGGCAAGATAATACTCAAGCGGTTTTAGCAACCTGATCATTGCAATTCCGCACTCATGCTTGATTAATTCACTCATTTAGGCTCAAGACTGGATAAAAACATATTTTTGCCTTATCAAAAGTGCAAATTTAAACATTATTCCCATGATCACTGTACGTGATGCCAAACTGCAAGATTATTCACTCATTGTTGATTTTCAGCTAAAAATGGCTGTGGAAACAGAAGGGTTGCACCTACCGGTGGATCAGTTGACCGAAGGGGTTAAGAAGGTTTTCAGGCAGCCGGAACTGGGCAGGTATTTTATTGCTGAAGTTGATGGCTTGCCATGTGCCTCCCTATTAATAACATACGAATGGAGTGATTGGCGTAACCGAACCATATGGTGGATACAGTCGGTATACGTACAACCCGAATTCCGACGAAAAGGCATCTTTGCCTCTATGTACGCCTATATTAAGAACATGGCCCTGGCTGATAAAGGGGTTGGCGGTATCAGGCTTTATGTGGACGGTTCCAATTCGGCAGCACAGAAAACCTATTCAGCCATGGGAATGGATGGTGAGCATTACAAGGTATTTGAATGGATGAAATAATATCTTCTTCACAAAATTATTAAACAGTTTATATTATGACAAGATATATAATAACAGTGTTTACCACTCTATTTCTGATTGGAACCCTAAATGCTCAGCCTATTGACGATGAACTTCGGCGCAACATTGACCAATATATTGATGATATTCAGGATGATGTCATTGAGTGGCGCAGGGACTTTCATCAAAACCCTGAACTGAGCAACCAGGAATTCCGTACCTCGGCCATAGTAGCTGAACACCTAAGAAACTTGGGCATTGAGGTGGAAACAGGGATTGCAGGAACAGGTGTTGTTGGTGTATTACGAGGAGGTAAAAGTGGCCCTGTGATTGCACTGCGTGCTGATATGGATGCACTGCCCATAACCGAAGAACTAGATCTGCCTTTTGCATCGAAAAAGCGTGTGATCTTCAACGGAAAAGAGGTTGGAGTTATGCATGCCTGCGGGCATGATGTACATACAGCATCATTGATGGGGGTTGCCAAAGTACTGTCTTCAATAAGGGAAGACCTACCGGGCACTGTTAAGTTCATTTTTCAACCAGCAGAAGAGGGTGCTTTTGATGCAGAAATATGGGGTGCTAAAATGATGGTAGCCGAAGGTGTACTAGAGAATCCAAAGCCTGATGCGGTTTTCGGCATGCACGTCTGGCCTATTCCTGTTGGTGAAGTTGCTTATGCCAGCGGCGCCTTTATGGCCAGTGTGGACAATTTCAAAATCAGGTTAACGGGACGGGGTTCGCACGGTGCCATCCCATGGGAATCCAATGACCCCATTATTGCTGCAGCACAAGTGATCAGCAATATACAAACCATTGTGAGCCGTAATGCAGAACTCACCCAGGGTGCGGCAGTTGTCAGTATAGGAAGCATTCAGGGGGGCAATCGTAACAATATCATACCCGATGAGGTGGAGATATTAGGGACCATCAGGACGCATCATGAACAGACCAGGCAAATGATCCACAACAGGCTGAAAGAAATGGTTCATCATATCGCCTCTGCACACCGGGTTGAGGCAGAGACCAACATCGTCAGACTTTATCCTGCTGTTATTAACAATCCAAGCTTGGTTAATAAAATGATCCCTGCCATAAAGCAGTCAATAGGTGAAAGAGGAGTATATGCTATTCCACCAGTGATGATCGCTGAAGATTTCTCCTATTATGCCAATGAGGTTCCCGGTATGTTTTACTTTCTAGGAATACTGCCTGCTGATCATACAGGGCCAGTGGAGCCCATTCATTCACCTCGGTTCTTCGTTGATGAATCAGCCTTGAAAGTAGCTGTACGCACAATGAGCTATATAACGCTGCATGCCTTGAGTCTCTACTCTGAGTAATGAAAAGACAGTTATTTTTCGGAATGAATTATTCCATTGCAAAGTCTGGCTGGGAAGAAAAAAGGCCGCATTTAAGCAGCAATGCGACCTCTTTAATTTTAATGTCTCCCCGCCAGGGCTCGAACCTGGGACCCGCTGATTAAGAGTCAGCTGCTCTGCCAACTGAGCTACGGAGAGTATTAATTGACATGCAAATTTAGTAAAACATTCGTTTTTGGGTAGTTGTTATCAGGTAACAATTTTAAATCAGCACAGAAATTTCTACCTATCTTTGCTTGTCAGGCATACAACAATGGAACAGGATCAAACAAATTCGCCCATAAAAGTTAACAATGGGGTTGAGCAGCCTGAGCAGCTCAATCCGGCTGCCATCAAGAAATTGCGTGATATGTCACGCGGTTTAAACGACAGTCGCTATTATGTTGATGGCATTCTTAAAGGTGATATGGTTATACTTAGTAAAGCCATTACGCTCATTGAAAGCGCCCTGCCCACACATCAAAAAATAGCACAAGATATTATCACTGCTTGTCTGCCTCATACCGGAAATGCCATTCGCGTGGGTATTACAGGTGTGCCCGGTGCAGGCAAGAGTACTTTTATTGAGGCCTTGGGTATGTACTTGATAAATAAAGGTCATAAAGTAGCAGTGCTGGCAATTGATCCCAGCAGCCAGCGCTCCAAAGGCAGTATCCTTGGCGACAAAACCCGCATGGAACAGTTGTCAGCCCAGCCACATTCATACATACGGCCTTCAGCATCAGCAGGTACCCTTGGTGGAGTGGCCCGTAAAACACGTGAAACTTTATTGCTTTGTGAGGCAGCAGGATTTGATATCGTACTGGTTGAAACTGTTGGTGTAGGACAGTCTGAAATAGCAGTGCATCAAATGGTTGACTTCTTTCTTCTACTTATGATAAGTGGCGCAGGAGATGAACTCCAGGGCATCAAAAGAGGGATCATGGAAATGGCTGACGGTATCGTCATCAACAAAGCAGATGGAGATAATATCAACAGGGCAAATAAAGCCATGGCTGAATGTAAGAATGCACTGCACCTTTTTCCGCCGGCCGAATCCGGTATTATGCCTGAGGTAACTACCTGCTCTTCACTCCATCACATCAATATTGACGGGGTCTGGAACTTGGTGGATAGCTATATCATCAAAGCCTCAGATTCAGGCTATCTTCAAAAAAAACGAAACGAGCAGAACGTCAATATTCTCCGAACCTATATCGAAAACCAATTAAGCAGCCAATTTTTTGGCCATGAACATATCCGAAAAAAACTGCCTGAACTGGAAGCAAACGTGCGAAACAATGAGATGAGCGCTTATGCAGCTGCGAATGATTTGCTTTACACTTTTTTCTCCAATACCGGGTTTGTCGATCCGAATGAATAGGCCCATAAACTGTGAATTAATCTCACTAATATCTTTGTTAATTTATTAACAAAAGGTTGACAAAACGCTGTAAATACCCATATTTTTTAGTATTTTTGCAGAGAATCAACTGTCCTTGAACAGTTAGTCCGGTATGGAATATTTGGTTAAATCAAACACATAATATAGATTGACGAAATGAACGAATACACCCAAATGAATCCCAATCCACTTGTTCAGTATTTGAATAAGCCTGCATCTGAATTCACACGTGCTGACCTAATCCGCTATATTGAGGATAACGACATTGAAATGATCAATTTCAGGTATGTTGCCTGGGATGGCCGTTTAAAGGCACTTAATTTTATCATCAATAATAAAGAACATCTAGAGGCTGTTCTTTCAGCAGGTGAAAGGGTTGATGGTTCAAGCTTATTCCCTTTTGTTCAGGCAGGCGCAAGCGATCTTTACGTCATCCCAAAATATCGTACAGCTTTCCGGAATCCATTTGCTGAAACACCCACCCTCGACATACTTTGCTCATTTTATGACCGCTATGGCAATCATTTTGAGAGTGCACCCGAGTTTATCCTTCGCAAGGCCCATAAAAGTTTTAAGGAGATTACCGGATATGAATTTGAAACCATGGGTGAGTTGGAATATTATATCATCAGTGATGAAGAGCCCCTCTACCCTGCCGTTGACCAAAAAGGCTATCACGAATCTTCTCCTTTCAATAAGTGGGGTGATTTCAGGCGCGAAGCCATGAGGCTGATCGCTCAGAGTGGTGGGCAGCTTAAATATGGCCATTCAGAGGTGGGTAATTTTTCATTTGAAGGCTTAGTGTATGAACAGAACGAATTGGAATTTCTTCCTACAAATGTAGAAGATGCTGCCGATCAGCTGGTTATTGCAAAATGGATTATGCGTAAACTGGCTTACCAATATGGTGTAACCATCACATTTGCTCCCAAAATCACAGTAGGCAAAGCAGGTAGTGGCATGCACATACACACGCGTCTGATGAAGAACGGCACTAATATAATGATGAAAGAGGGGAAATTGAGTGAAGAAGCCAGAAAAGCAATTGCGGGATATCTCAAACTGGCTGCTTCCTTGACTGCCTTCGGAAACATGAACCCAACTTCTTATTTCAGGTTGGTTCCCCACCAGGAAGCTCCAACCAATATTTGCTGGGGCGACAGCAACAGGTCTGTCCTGGTAAGGGTTCCTCTGGGTTGGGTTACCGAAAAAGACATGATCGCGGATGCCAATCCCCAGGAAAAGCCGGTGAAGCTGGATTTTAGCCAAAAACAAACTGTTGAATTCAGGGCATCTGATGGGTCAGCAGATATCTACCTGCTCATGGCCGGGCTTACAGTGGCTGCGCGTCATGGATTCGAGGTACAGGATGCACTTGAGTTTGCTGAAAAAACTTACGTCAATGTGAATATTTTTGAGGAAGCACACCGTGGGCGTCAAGAGGAGTTGGAACAATTACCAAGCAATTGTGCCGAATCGGCTGCAGCACTGGAACGAGATAAAGAGACCTATATGAAATACGGGGTATTTTCTGAAGACATACTGAACTGGATCATTGAATACCTAAAACGATTTAATGACAAAAACCTACGTGCTGAAATAGGCAAGGATGAAAAGAAAATCCTTGATCTGGTCA
>CALAZZ010000028.1 GCA_937926515.1 uncultured Bacteroidales bacterium
TTCGTAGTAGGACTTATGTACAACTTCTGATTGATGCTGACCTATTTATAGACAGGTAAAAATCAATAGGAAATGAGCAGCACATCATTTCCACATTAAGGCATGAGAAATGAAGCATGTACGATGCCGTCTAAATTTAATTCATATTATTATCTCAAACATGGTTTGTTGTTTGGTTTCACCATCCTAAACCGCACAACTATGGTCATATAAGCCACACTTAATCATTCCTCAGGTAACAAACTATTTACTACTTTGAGTGAACCTATTCCACTTTAAATCAAGGTAAAATTAAGGCCGGGCAGCAGGAATGACATTACTCCTGAACAAACCATTTACACTAAATGTTATTGAATTCATGTCAAACCTTTAATCTTCAGTCGAACAAGTGGCATTACCAATCTAAATAACATGAACAGCATACAAGCTATTGTCGAAATGAGTAATTTTATAACTTTGATCAATTCAAATTAGATATAGGTCTATGCCGGTGGGAAGTCGTCTCTTCTGTGTTTTAATGCTTATGGTCATACCTGGATTTGCGCTCACACAAACTCAGGTTAAGAGCATAGGAACACCACTGGTAACGAATTATGACATCTCACATATTCCGGCAGGTACTCAAACCTGGAAGGTTGACATTGCGGCATCAGGTCTGGTTTATTATGCCAATAACGATGGCGTGCTTGAATTTGATGGTTCAAAATGGAGGTTATATCAGTTGCCTCATAAAACGGTTGCAAGGTCCATCAAGGCCTCACCTGATGGAAAAATCTACGTTGGAGGACACAATGAGATGGGTTATTTTCTCCCGGATCCCACAGGTAAAATGGTTTTCCATTCCATGCATGAAAAGCTTCCCGATATTCACAGGGATTTTGGTGATGTTTGGAAAATTTATCTTTTTAAAGAAAAGGTTGTTTTTCAAACTTTTTCACATCTGATGATTTTCCATCAAGGTGATTTTGAGATCATTATGCCTCCGGAAATGTTCCACTTTTCCTATTTGCTTGACGACAGGCTCATCCTGGTTGATCAATCTCAGGGCATTTTTGTATTGACCGATGACCACATACTGGAGCGATTGCATGGAACAGAGGTGCTAAATGGCAAATTTGTGTGGGCGATCTTACCAAAGGGTGATAACCTGCTGTTCGCTACAGCAGATGAAGGGTTATATGAGTTTGATGGTGAAAGACTTACGCCATGGGTAAACCCTGTAGCCACGCGTTTAATGCAGAACCAGGTGTTTTGTGGACTGGCTATTTCAAACAATACCTATGCATTTGGAACCATCCAGGATGGACTGTTCATCAGTGATACAGCCGGCAATCTGATCCAGCATATCAATATAGACAAGGGTCTCCAAAACAACACAGTGCTGAGCATCAAATTGGACCAATTCAATAACCTTTGGCTGGGTCTTGACAATGGAATTGATTATGTTGAAATAAACTCCCCGCTAACATTCTTTTCCACTCCCAATAACCTCAGCTCAGCTTATGCTGCAATAGTTCATAACGGCTTGCTTTATGTGGGGACAAACCGGGGTGTTTTTTATTATGAATGGGACCGTTTGCAACATGGAGACTCCGAGCAAAAATTTAATCTTGTGCCTGGTACACAGGGCCAGGTTTGGTCATTACAGGTCATTGACGAAACACTTTTTTGCGGTCACAATTCAGGGGTTTTTATTATAGAGGGAACGCAAGCAAAAATGATCTCAAACGTACAGGGTGGTTGGACATTCCTTCAACCTGAGAAGCGGGATGACATTGTGCTCTGCGGCACCTATACCTACCTGCTCAAGTTCAGAAAAGTAAATGGAAGTTGGATGCCGGGCGAACCTTTAAAAGGATTTAAAGAGTCCTCCAGGTATATGGTAAATGCCTGTGATAATAGCGTTTGGATTAGCCATGGCTATAAAGGAGTCTATCGGGTATACTTTGATGAAGCCTTTGATCATGTTGAAAAGTTCGAGTTTTTCAATAGCGCCCACGGTTTCCCTTCTGATAAAGATATCAGTGTTCATGAAGTAATGGGACGTCCGGTGTTTACCACTGGATTAGGATTATTTAAGTTCAATGCTGACCTTAATGCATTTGAACCTGATGCTTACCTCTCGAACCGATTGACAAAATCGGACATGATCCAGATGCAGGAAGATCAAGATGGCAACTTGTGGTTTTTTACACAAACAGATGCCGGTGTTTACCGTCTGCTCGAAGATGGCAACTTTTCATTGGTGGACCTCCCCTTTCGTGAGCTTTCGGGTAAATTTATCAAGTGGTTTCAGTTTGTGTATCCGTATGATGACAATAATATACTCATTGGCACGCAAAATGGATTTGCGCATTACAATCCTGCATTCGCCAAAAACTACCAGAAGCCCTTCAAGGCCTTTATCAGGAGCATGACAGTGCTGGCCGGTGTTGATTCTACGCTATTTGCCGGTTCTGATCCCGGACCAGATTTCCATGCTGAAATTCCTTACAGATTCAACGAACTTCAATTTGAATTTGCCGCAAATGATTTTGAAAACGCTGACGGCATTCGGTACTTTGTCAAATTGGAAGGGTTTGATAAATCATGGATCGATTGGCAAAACCAGAAAATCCGCCAATTTACCAATCTGGAGCATGGAGCATACACCTTCAAAGTTAAAGCTGTTAATATATTTGATAAAGAAACTGAGGAAGCTGCACTCTCATTTACCATACTTCCCCCATGGTACCTAACTCCCTATGCCTATGTAGGCTATGCAATTATTATTCTGCTTCTTTTCGGTAGCATTTTACAATATATGCGCTTACGCTTCGAAAGATCAAAGAAGAGGTTTGAGGAAGAACAAAAAAAGACGTTTAAAGAAAGAGAACGACAACTACAGATCGAAACCCTTGAGGCAGAAAAAGAACTCATCAGGCTACGCAATGAGAAACTGCAACTGGAGAAAATCCAAAAAGACAAAGAGCTTGCCAACACAACCATGCAGATCATACAAAAAAGTAAGTCGCTTTCATCAATTAAAAGTGAACTCCGAAAGCTGCGACGCGACCTGGATCAGCATCCCGCCTTAGGTCAAATCAATCTCCTGATCAAGAGAATAAACCGAAGTATTGACACCGATAACCAATGGGAGGTTTTTGAGAGCCATTTTGAAAATGTACATGAAGAATTTCTCAAACGACTGAAAGAGAATTACCCAGATCTCACCCCACGCGAGCTTAAACTGTGTGCCTATTTGCGACTCAATATATCCAGCAAGGAAATCGCCAACCTCATGAACATCTCTGTAAGAGGAGTGGAAATCAGTAGGTACAGGCTTCGAAAAAAGCTCGGCCTTGGACATGACCAAAACCTTACTGACTTCATTCTCAGCTTTAACGACAAATAATGAGCGCAAAACTTTCTCTATTTCCATTTATATAGCCCGGGTTTTCAATTGTCCTATATCTCGTATAAGTAAAAAATCTAATAATGCTAATATTAATAAGCTTATATACAAATATTTACGATATGAATGATGTAGTTTTGATGTAATGCAACCGATTGCGTTATGCATTGTTGATGTAGCTGAAAATTTGGAATTTGCGTTATATTGATAGTTACTTTGTGTTAAAGTTTTGTTAAAAGATTATTTCGTTAACCTTAATTATTCATTAAAACCTAAAATTCATGAAAAAGAAAAGTTTTCAATTCTTAATGCAAGCATTGGCATTAATAGGATTGGTATCCTTGATCACCTTGTCATCTTGCAAAAAAGATGATGATGATGAACCGAAAACGGAGAAACCCATCGCCAGTTTTCAGTATGCCATTGATGATGTGAATTACTACATGGTGACATTTACCAACTTCTCACAAAATGCAACGACTTATAGCTGGGATTTTGGTGATGGAAGCACATCAACTGAAGAAAACCCTGTACACACTTATGGTGACGCAGGCAATTACAATGTGGTCTTAACAGCCAAAAACAATGAGAACGAATCAGCGACATTCAGCGAAACCATTGAAATAAAAGATCCCGATGAAGCGCTAACCTTACTTGCCGGTGAAACCTCCAAAACCTGGAAGCTATTCAGGGAAGGCACCAGCCTGGGTGTTGGACCAGATCCTGATCAGCCACGTATATGGTGGTCATTGGGCAATACAGGTGAAAGACCTTGCGCCTATTATCAAGAGTTTATCTTCCACAGAGATGGCACTTATGAATTTGATGACAAAGGCTCCATCTGGGGTGAGGGAGGCGTTTTCCAGGAAGATCTGGTGGGTCTCTGCTTAGAAGCGATTCCTTCCAATATGGTCGGTGCAGAAGGTGCTGATCTAAGCAGTTGGCTCGGCGGCACACACCAGTTTGAGTATGTTTCCTCAAATAATACCGTCACCTTGATTGGTGAAGGTGCCTGGATCGGCCTTGTTAAACTGGGTACTACCGGTGAGGTTACAACGCCACAAAGCAGCGTAAGCTTCCAGATCAGTATTGAGCAATTTGAAGGTTACGATCTTATGCACGTAATGTTTACCTATGATGGAGTATTCTGGGATGCAACATATGCCAGCTATTCAAACCCCTCACTGGAGCCTGATGTAGTTGAGGAAGCACCACCCTGGGGTGAAGACCTTCCAAACATTACTCCTACAGAGCTATATCACACATTTGAGTCAGAATCAAGTTTTGCTCACCTTGGTGAAATTGGTGGAGGATCAGTAATTACTGTTGGTGAAGACGATCCAGCTGGTGGAGATACCAAAGTAGGAATGTTTGAGAGAGTAGCTGGTGTGCAATATCAAGAAGCTCAGCTAAGGACAGCTCCAGATCTTAACGATATTCAGTTTGATAACTTCACTACGGTGAGCATTGATATTTATATTCCTGGTGATACCGAATTCACCGAAGGTGGCCTTCAGAGATTCTTTGTTTTCGGATTTGCCGACATGAGCCAAACTCAGGAATGGTGGAACAGCCCGACTCAGTTTGTTACAGAAGGTGATGATGTAGTAGTAGGTGCATGGCATACTTATACATTTGATCTTACAGAAGTGAAGGAACGGGAAGACATTGATATGATTTTCCTCGGAATTGGTGGCGGTGGCCACGAGGCCGGTGGTATTTTCTACATACGCAATTTAGTTTTTGATTAGTGAATAAATTAGGTGGGGTAAGCCTGACCGGTTCAGCCGGTCAGGGCTTACTTTTTTTTGATTAAACTTAGACTTCAACAAAGTGATACAAACACGAATAAGCTTACTACTTTTACTCACATTACTATTATCCGCTTGTCAGGATGATTATGACTCAGGCTTGCCGGATGACCCCTCTAACCTCATTATAGAAATAAGCTATTCTGAGGAATTCGAAAAAACCGTGATCATTCAAGCCCAGGCAGATGATGCTACCTATTATGCTTTTTTTATCGGCACGATTGAAGAACCTGTTGAAGAAAACGAAAGCGGCCGTTTTGTATATTCATTTATTGAGCCTGGGACCTACCAGATATTTATTCGTGCTTATGGTGCTACCGGACGTTATCTGAGCGCCATGCGGCTGATTCAAATCAAAGACGATGATCCTGTTCAAATTGATGAGGGATACACAACACCGCTGGAATACGAAGGCTACACCTTGGTTTGGAATGACGAATTTGAGGGCACCACTTTGAATACAGATAACTGGGTATTTGAAACGGGTGATGGATGCCCCAACCTCTGCGGCTGGGGTAACAATGAACTTCAGTATTACCGCCGCGAAAATACCTGGGTGGAAGGGGGTACCTTGATTATCGAAGCCCGTAACGAAAACTTTGGCGGACGAAACTATACTTCTTCACGTATCAAAACACAGGGAAAACAAGCCTTTAAATACGGCCGGATTGATATTCGTGCCTTATTGCCTGTTGGGCAAGGCATCTGGCCAGCATTATGGATGTTAGGCAATGACATAACAACGGTTGGCTGGCCAAAATGTGGCGAAATTGATATCATGGAAATGATTGGCGGCAGTGGCCGCGAAAATACAGTGCATGGAACATTGCATTGGGATTACAGTGGTCATGTATATTCCGGTTATTCCCGTAAATTGCCGCAGGGTACTTTTGCAGATGAATACCATGTATTTACGATCACATGGGATGAGGATGAAATCCGCTGGTTTGTGAACGATCACCAATATGGTGTGATTGATATCACCCCTGATCATATGACGGAGTTTCACCAGGATTTTTTCTTCATTTTTAATGTTGCCGTTGGTGGCATCTGGCCCGGTAATCCCGATGAAACAACTGTGTTCAACCAGCAAATGAAGGTGGATTATGTGCGGGTGTTTCAAAAAGAGCAATGATAAACTTCCATTTTGGAAGATGAGCACCTGTGCGTGCCAAAATGCATAATAACGTTTTCTGAATTATTAACAAAAGCAAAACTGATGAAAAAATATTTACATTGGCTATTTATAGTTATGGCCATTTTATTGAGCTCCAAAATGTTGCTCGCTCAGCAGCATACTGTAACGGGAAACATTACCGATGAAACCGGTTTTGGTATGCCTGGCGTTACTATTTTGGAAGTTGGTACGCTCAATGGTTCTATTACCGACCTGGATGGAAATTTTACTATCGCTGTTGCCAGCCCTAATGCCACACTCGAAATATCATATGTAGGGTATGAATCCCAATCCATTCCTCTTGAAGGCAGAAGCAATATCGAAGTAAGTATAAAACCATCACTGGAGATACTTGACGAAATTGTGGTAATTGGTTATGGCACGCAGAAAAAGAAAGTGGTAACAGGTTCCATTGCAAGCGTAGGTGCCGAAGAAATTACGGCTACACCGGCGCTACGGGTGGAACAAGCCTTGCAAGGACGCACGGCAGGTGTGCAGGTAACCAACCAGTCGGGACAGCCTGGTGAACAACCCACCATCCGCATCAGGGGGGCAGGAACAACAGGAAATGCCGACCCCATCTATGTGGTTGATGGGATGGTAGTTGGTGGGATTGATTATCTTAATCCGGGGGATATTGAGTCCATTGATGTGCTCAAAGACGCTGCCTCAGCTGCTATCTATGGTGCACGTGCAGCCAATGGGGTCGTGTTGATTACCACAAAAAAGGGGAAGGCAGGCACGATGAATGTCACTTATTCAGGTTATTATGGCATTCAAAATGTAGCCAAAAAAATTGAAATGCTTGGAGCCGAAGATTACAGAATGCTCATGAATGAGGGTGCACGCAATGCCGGCCTCTCAGAACCTTTCGATTTGAACGAAATTCCCAGGCACAATACCAATTGGCAGGACCTCCTTTTTGTGAAGGACGCACCCATGACCAATCATGAGATTTCAGTTTTGGGTGGAACAGAAAAATCAACCTATGCTTCTTCAATATCTTATTTTTCTCAACAAGGTATTATTGGTGGCGAAAAGTCACAGTTCGATAGGATCACCGCTCGTTTGAATACAACACATCAGGTGAATGAGAAATTCAGGTTTGGAAATAACCTGTCCTATTCTCATATTATCAGAAGAGGCATCGGCAGCAACGAATCATTCAATGGTGCTTACAGCGGCGCTCTCAATATGGACCCTCTGACACCTCTGTATGAAGACGATCCGGATTTGTTGGCACAACCACCCTACTCCAATGAGCCGGTGCTTAGCAATGCAGATGGAAGAATATATGGTATCTCAAGGTATGTAGGTGCTGAAGTGGTAAACCCACTGGCATTGCTTGAAATACAAACTGCTGAAACACGTGTTGATAAAGTGGTGGGAAATATTTTCGGTGAGTTGGAGGTCATTGAAGGGCTGAAGTTTAACAGCAGCCTGGGTATTGACCTGGCTTTTGTAATGAATGATGGTTACAGACCACTTTTCTTCCTGAATGGTGCACAAAACAATACAGACAAAACCTCCGTATTCAAACAAATTGACAGGTATTTTACATGGCAATGGGAAAACACAGCTTCATACACCAGATCCATAGGAGACCATAATTTCTCTTTACTGGTAGGTACTTCAGCAAGAAAGTTTAATTATGAAGATTTATACGGTTTCAATGCCAAAGTGCCACTGACAGACCCTGACAATGTGTACCTGAATATGGCCCAGGATACTGTTTGGGTAGCCAATGGAGGTGCCACCCATTCTTCCCTTTTATCCACTTTTGGCCGTTTAACCTATGATTATCAAAGCCGTTATTCACTTACTGCCATTGTACGCAGAGATGGTTCGTCCAAGTTTGGACCCAACAACAGATATGGTGTATTTCCTTCAGTAGGTTTATCATGGATCATAAGTGAAGAAGGATTTTTCCCGAACCTGGGGCCCATTGACCTGGTAAAAGTCAGAACCTCATATGGAATTAACGGTAATGAGGAAATTGGTGACTACCAGTTCATCTCAACACTCGATAAAAGTCGCGGTTATATCTTTGGCGGTGGACGCATCATTGGTGCATCACCATCCTATATCGAAAATGCTGATATCCGTTGGGAACAGTCAGAACAGTTCAATGTAGCCTTGGACATTAGCGGGTATGACAACCGACTGACAGCTTCTGTTGACTATTATATCAAAACCACAAAGGATCTGCTGGAAGTCATCCCGATCCCGGGACATGTTGGAAACGACCCACCCTTTGCCAACGTTGGAAGCGTTCAGAATAAGGGTGTTGAAATTAATCTCAACTGGCGCAATTTTGAAAACCTGATCAAATACAGTGTTGGGATGAATGCCACATACAACCAAAACAAAATGACTTATATAGGTAATGAAGAAAAAGTGCTACCGGGTGCTTCATGGGCTATTGCAGGGATGGTTACACGAGCTGAAGAAGGATTGCCAATAGGCTACTTCTGGGGCTACCAAACAGACGGAATTTTTCAGAATACCAATGAGGTTTTTGCACATATTAATAGTGAAGGGAAACCACTTCAACCAAATGCGAAGCCTGGTGATGTACGTTTCGTTGATGTAAACCGCGATGGGAAAATTGATGCTGATGACCGTACCAAGATAGGTAACCCAACACCCGACTGGACCTACGGCATCAATGCCAATTTCGAATACAAACAATTTGATTTGTCATTCCTTTTCATTGGGGCCTACGGACACGATATCTTTAATGGTGCACAGCGTCAAGATTTGCGCTACACCAACAGGCCGGTATCAGCCCTTGACAGATGGACAGAAGAGGGATCAACCAATGATATCCCTCGATATACCTGGGCTGATGTGAACAACAACTACCGTGTTTCGGATTTATATATCGAAGATGGATCGTATATCAGACTCAAAAACATACAATTGGGCTACACACTCCATCGCTCAATTCTGAACAGGATTGGAGCGACCAACTGGCGCTTCTATATTTCTGCCGAGAACCTATTGACGATTACAGGCTATAGCGGCCCTGACCCTGAAATAGGCGCTCGCAGCTCCTTCGACATCGGTATTGACCGCGGGGTATATCCCCAGGCCAGGACTTTCCGTTTGGGTACCAGCATCACATTTTAACCTTTAATACAGCTTTGAAGATGAAAAAAATAAATTTATATACGCTGACAGCCATCGTTTTGATGGTGTTTGCCTCAGGTTGTAAAAAAGATTTCCTCGATCTCAAACCATTAGATCAGGAAGTTACAGCAACATTCTACAAAACTGAAGACCATGCCATGCAAGCTTTGGTTGCCATCTATGATGTGCTCACCTATCAATCAACGCCTGGAAAAGCGTGGGCGCCATTTATAGTCATCTCGGACATACTCTCGGATGACTCCTACGCCGGAGGAGCTGATGCTAACGATGGGCAGGATGAGGATGAGTTTAACAATTACAACATCCCAACCACCAGCGTAATTGCACACTCCATATGGATTAAGAATTACATTGGCATATACAGGGCCAACCTGTTGCTCGAGGTGATCGATGATATTGACGCATCCGAAGATTTTAAGAAAAGGCTTATTGCTGAAAGCAAGTTCCTCAGAGCCTATTTTTACCTGGAACAGGTTCGCTATTTTGAGAATATCCCTTTGCTAACAGAAACCATTAAGGGGCCTTCAGAATACAATCAGGAGCAAAGTACCCCGGCTGAAGTATATAACCAAATTGCCCTTGACCTGGTTGAGGCTATAGCTGATCTTCCTGAAGTAGTACCCTCAGCTGAAGCCGGAAGGGTAACAAAATGGGCTGCGCAAGCATTGCTGGCTCGTACTTATCTATTCTACAATGGTGTTTACGGCGCCGAACTGGATGCCAATGGCACAGCTGTAAACAGGGCATATGTACTGGCTCAGCTTGAAGAATTGATCTCCAATAGCGGACATGATCTATTTCCCGATTATGAAACAAATTTCAAACTGGCTGGTGAATTTGGTATCGAATCAGTGTTTGAGATATCCTATGGCGATACTCCTGCCTGGTGGGATTGGAATTATGTACGTGGTGGTGCAGGCAATTTATCGGCTCAAATGCAGGGCCCTCGCGTCACGGGTTCTGATAATTGGGACCGCGGTTGGAGCTTTGGCACAGTAAGCCATAAACTTGTTGCTGATATGGGTGATGATCCAAGGGTGGCACATACCATTCTTTTTGAGGAAGAATTAGACGGCACTTTGGACAAAGGCTACCAGCATACCGGATATTTCTCCAAAAAATACAGCTCAGATGCTGAGCATTGGAGCTCTGATGGGCAGTTTGAGCTGAACCGTACCTGTAACCACCGTGTTATTCGCTTCTCAGATGTATTGTTGATGGCAGCCGAACTGGGCAGTGGTAATGCACAGGAATACCTGGACCGCGTAAGAAACAGAGTTGGTTTGGGTAGTATTCCGGCTACGCCTGAGAACATTTATGCTGAAAGACGTCTTGAATTGTCCCTTGAAGGTATCCGTTATTATGACGTGCTGCGTCGCGGACAGGCCTATGCTAGTCAGCAGCTCACCGTGACTGGTATAAGAGGGCCGAAATACATTGGCGACCAACAGATTTTTGACCACACCTTCAATACTGCTACCAGAGGGTTTTTACCCATACCGCAAACAGAAATTGATCTTTCGTCGGGTACATTTGTGCAAAATGATGGCTATTAATCTAAAGATGTAATTATGGTTGAAACCTGCTGTTTTTCTATAAAGCCAGTTCATGCTGCCCTATTGTAATTGGTAGGCGTTCTGGTATAAAGCTTCAGGTTTCAACCAGTGTATCAAAGCTCATATTGTTTCTCAGCTTAACGCTAACAATTTGCACACCTGATCTTTAAGGTTTAGTATACTATTGTCGAATAAATTAGGCTTAACGCACCACTAAGGATGACAAAGCAGCAGAAATATACCATAAAAACTTCGTTGATTGTAGCATTGGGCGGTTTCCTCATGGGCTTTGATGCTTCTGTGATTTCCGGTGTAGTCAGGTTTATCGAGCCGGAATTTAACCTGAGTAAACTTCAACTGGGTTGGGCGGTAAGCTCATTAACCCTCACGGCCACGCTGGGCATGATGGTTTCAGGACCATTGAGCAATATGTTTGGACGTAGATATGTATTGCGTTGGGCTGCGATTTTTTATGCGTTGTCTGCTTTGGCTTCTGCATTCGCACCAAACTTTGCAATGTTGGTCATGGCACGTATGATTGGCGGCTTTGGTGTTGGCGCGTCCCTCGTCATTGCACCCATGTATATCGCTGAGATTGCCCCGCCAAAACTGCGTGGCCGGCTAGTTTCCTTCAACCAGCTGAATATTGTTCTGGGGATTTCGGTCGCTTTTTTTACCAATTACCTTGTTTTAAAGTTTAGCCAATCCGGCGAAGCCTGGGTTAGTGCCCTGGGCATTGACATTTACCAATGGCGGTGGATGCTTGGCCTCGAAACTCTTCCTGCCTTACTTTATTTTGGTTTTCTTTTCACGGTACCGCGAAGTCCCCGTTGGCTTTTGATGAAAAGCCTTGATGAAGAAGCATTATTTGTTCTAAATAAAGTAAGCACAGAGGACCTGGCATTGAAATCGTTGGAAGAGGTTAAGGTTTCGCTTTCCAAAAGCAGCCACAAAACTAAAGTACCATTGCCGGCCTTGTTCAAACCGGCGCTTCGCCTGGTCTTGCTCATTGGTGTTGTGGTTGCCATTTTACAGCAGATTACAGGAATCAATTCTGTATTTTTCTACGCCCCAATGATTTTTGAGCAATCGGGAATCGGGGCGAATGCGTCCTTTTCACAGGCCATATTGGTTGGACTTACCAACTTGGTTTTCACTATTTTGGCAATGGCATTTATTGACAGGTTCGGAAGGAAGATACTTTTACTTGTGGGTCTATCAGGTATCGCCATCAGTATGTTTGTGTTGGCTTGGGGTTTTCACCAGGCTACGTACGAACTTAGTGCCGAGGCTATTGAAATCCTGCCTGAACATATCGACCGTGACAAGGCCAGCCTGATGACAGGTATAATCTACCATAGCGATATTGCATTTAAAAATGCTATCGCCGAGGCTTTTGGCACCGAAGCAGCAAAAATAGCAGAAGCTGATCTGATGGCTGCAGGTACAAAAATGAATGCCATGTTAATCCTGCTGGCCATTGTAGGTTTTGTTGCTTCATTTGCCATCTCCCTGGGACCGGTAATGTGGGTACTATTCTCCGAAATTTTCCCGAACTACATACGTGGGCTTGCTATCTCGTTCGTCGGCTTCATCAACTCGGGTGTAAGCTTTCTGGTTCAACTTGTCTTCCCTTGGGAACTGGCCACACTGGGCAGTTCGCTCACTTTTGTGATCTATGGCCTATTTGCGGCTATTGGCTTGCTAATAATCGCCATTATCCTGCCCGAAACCAAAAACAAATCACTGGAGGAACTTGAAACCATCCTCATCAACAAGAGCAAAAATAATAGTGATCAAACCTTTTAAAACTTGATTAATGATAACCTTCGAATACATAAATATGTCAGTACGAAACGCAAGAAAAAAAGATTTATTAATACCCTTGGTTTTTCTGCTGTCACTATGGGGTTTTGTTGCATGCAATAACTCACAAACAGAAACTATGAAAAACAAACCTGCAAATGTTAAACTGGTCAAGGAGGCATACGGCTACCAGATTTATGTTGACGAGGTGCCATTCTACATAAAAGGTGCAGGCTTCGAAGGATCCGATCCTTCAACGGTCGCAAAATATGGAGGTAACACAATAAGAACATGGCGTACCGGTGACCAGTTTATTTCAGGTAAAGAAAAACTAGACAAGGCACATGAAAATGGTTTGATGGTGGTGCTGGGTCTGGATGTTGCGCGCGAGCGTCATGGTTTTGATTATGATGATGAAGCGGCTGTAAAAAAGCAGCTGGAACGAATCAGGGAGGATGTGCTCAAATACAAAGACCATCCTGCCTTGTTGGCCTGGGGTATTGGAAACGAACTTAACTTACGCTATACCAATAGAAAAGTTTGGGATGCAGTGAATGAAATCTCCGAAATGATCAAGGAGCTCGACCCAAACCACCTTACCACCACCATGCTCGCCGGTGCCAGGCCCGAGGTTGTGCGGGCAGTGCAAGAGCAATGTCCATCACTAGACTTTATTAGTTTTCAATTGTACGGTAGTATTACAAGATTACCAGAGTTCATTGCGCAAAGCGAATATACAGGCGCATATGCCCTGACCGAATGGGGCGTTACCGGCCACTGGGAAAGGCCTCAAACACAATGGGGAAGACCAATAGAGGAAAATAGCCATGAAAAAGCCCTGGCCTACAAGGAACGGTACGAAAATGTAATCGCATCTGATGCCTATCACTGCATTGGCTCAACTGTATTCCTTTGGGGCCAAAAGCAAGAGCGTACACCCACCTGGTACGGTATGTTCCTCGAAACAGGCGAGAAAACAGAATCTGTTGACGTCATGCAATACCTCTGGACTGGCAACTGGCCCCAAAACCGGGCACCAAAGCTTGAGCACTTTACCATAAATAGCAAAACAGCACCCGACAATATATACCTCTACCCTTCTCAAAAAATTGAAGCTGTAGTTATTGCGACAGATCCTGAAGGCGACCCCCTATTCTACCGCTGGGAACTTTTACCTGAGGTGCCCCTTGATGAGCAGAGCGATGGAGGTGATTATGAGCCCCGTCCAAAAACACTTTTCCTCGAGGATTCAAATTCAAATACGTTAACAGTAGCCGTACCGGACGAACCCGGCGAATATCGTCTTTTTGTGTATGTTTTTGATGGTCATAACAATGCGGCTACAGCGAACATTCCATTTTATGTAAATAAACAATAATCTGTATTTCAGTATAATATGAAATCAAAGGGTATTCTATTGGGTAAGAATGATGCAGTTGCGCAAAAGTCTGTTGTTTCCGGCCGTTTTGTTGAACTTGAAGGCGAAAAGTATTACCAGATCAAGAATGCACATGAAATGCCTGACTTTTTGATCAGCATCGTCAGCGATTCAAACCACTGGATGTACATTTCAAGCAACGGAGCATTAACGGCAGGACGCAAAAATCGTGATAATGCTCTTTTTCCTTATTATACCGATGACAAAATTAATGACTTCAGGGGAAAGACCGGAAACAGGACCATCTTTCTTGTCAAGCACGATTGCCAAACATACCTTTGGGAACCGTTCACTGATGATTCAATCAGGGTTTATGGCGCTGTGCGCAACCTTTATAAAAATATTTATGGCAACAAAATCATTTTCGAGGAGATTAACACGGACTTAGGTCTGTGCTTCAGATATAAATGGTGCAATAGCGAAAAATTTGGTTTTGTAAAAGAATCCACAATCATCAACTACACAGAAACTGTGATTGCCATACAAGTGCTTGACGGACTGATGAATATCATGCCAAGTGGTTTGAATTATGCCTTTCAGAATGAATACAGCAACCTCGCAGATGCATATAAGAAAAACGAAAAGACAGAAGACAGCAGCCTGGGACTTTTCACACTCAGTGCCATTCCTGTTGACCGTGCCGAGCCCAGTGAAGCGCTTTTTGCCACAACGGTTTGGTCAATAGGTTTTGATGGTAATGAAAAAATTTTAATCTCAGATCGTCAGTTAGATAATTTTATACGCTATGGGACTGTCGAAACAGAGTACAACATAAGGGCAGCCCGGGGGGCATATTTTATCAATGCTGGCTTAAACCTTGAACCGCATGATCATAAGCAATGGATGACCATTGCCGAAATAAACCAAAGCACTGCTGCGGTCGCCAACCTGAACCATTTTATCACACACACAGAAAATCTTGCTGAGCTGATTAGAAATGATATCAATCAGGGTACAGATAACCTGAAACGGCTTGTCTCGCTTTCAGATGGCTTTCAGGTGACCAATACCGATATATGTACAGCCCGTCATTATACAAACACCCTGTTCAACATTATGAGGGGCGGCGTTTTTGCGAATGCATACCATATTGATAAAACAGACTTTGATCTTTACCTAAAACAAATAAACCTCAACCTAAGTAAAGAATCTGAATTATGGCTGAACAAACTACCAGAAAGCATCAGCTACAATGATTTATTGCAGGAGGCCACAAAAACAGGAAATACCGACCTCATCAGGATTGCAGCCGAATACCTGCCATTGACCTTTAGCCGGCGCCATGGCGACCCCAGCAGGCCATGGAACAGGTTCTCTATCGAAACAAAACACGAAAACGGCTCGGCAAAATATGCATACGAAGGCAACTGGCGGGACATTTTTCAAAATTGGGAAGCCTTATGCTATTCCTTTCCTGAATTCACCGAAGGCATGATTGGTAAATTTGTAAACTCTTCAACTGTTGATGGGTACAACCCTTACCGTATTATGCGCGAAGGCATCGACTGGGAAGTGCCCGAGCCTGACGATCTATGGTCATATATTGGCTATTGGGGCGACCATCAGATAATTTACCTGCAAAAACTTTGTGAATTGTCTGCCAAATTCCATCCCGGAAAGCTTGAGCAATTACTCACCCAGAACCTCTATACCTATGCCAATGTACCATACCGCTTAAAGCCTTACAGTGAAATCGTTAAGAACCCGAAAGATACCGTAGTCTTTGATTTTGAACTAAACGAAATGATCAAAAACGAGGCTGCTGTGCTCGGAGCTGATGCAAAGCTTGTCAAAAGCATACAGGACGGTCAAATCTATAAGGTTAACCTGACAGAAAAAGTGCTCGTGGCATTGCTCTCAAAAATGAGCAACTTCATTCCCGAGGCCGGCATTTGGCTGAATACCCAGCGGCCTGAATGGAACGATGCCAACAATGCTTTGGTGGGCAATGGTACCTCCATGGTTACTTTGTACTATTTGAGGAGATTTTTAAAATTCTGGCACGAAAAATTCAGTCAACTTAGAAATGAAACTCTTACCATTTCTGAAGAAGTAGCTTCACTATTAATTAATACACATCAATTCCTGCAGCAGCAAAAAGCAATGTTGAGTAAGGGCTTTTCAGATGCTGACCGCCTGCTTTTTACTGAATTCCTGGGCAATGCACATACCGGATATCGCAACAGACTGTACGCTGATGGATTTTCAGGTACTAAAAATACTGTGAATGCGGCCGATATCGTAGCATTTATGAGCCTTTGCCTTAGTTATATGGATCAATCCATAAAGGCGAATAAGCGCAGCGATGGTTTATACCATGCTTATAACCTCATTTCATTTAAACCGGATGGCATAAGCATTCGCCACCTCTATGAAATGCTCGAGGGACAGGTGGCCGTGCTCAGCTCAGGATACCTTAGCAGTAAAGCGGGCCTTGAAGTATTAAATGCCTTAAAGAAAAGCAGCATGTACAGGGAAGATCAATATAGCTATATGTTATACCCTGACAGACTGATACCTGAGTTTATTGAGAAAAACTGGATACCCGAAGCACAGGTTGAATCCTCAGCTTTGCTGACCAAACTGTTACATGATGGCAACACTTCCATTATTCAAAAAGATGCCCTGGGTGAGTATCACTTCAATAGTGTCTTCCGGAATGCGCAATTGCTTGAAGAAGCCCTGGATGATCTCAAATCGACAGGCTATGACCTGCTTAATGAGTCAGAAAAAGAGCGCATTTTGGCAATCTATGAGGAGGTATTTGACCACCAGTCGTTTACAGGACGTTCCGGTACTTTTTTTGGCTATGAGGGCTTAGGTTCAATATACTGGCATATGGTATCTAAACTTCTACTGGCTACACAGGAGTGTTTTTACCTTGCTGTTGATGAAGGTACTGATGCAGACACAATCGGGCAACTTAAGGAACATTATTACGAAATAAAAGCAGGAATTGGACTATACAAAAATCCGGAGCTGTACGGTGCTTTTCCTACCGATGCGCATTCGCACACCCCTGCCCACAGCGGAGTGAAGCAGCCCGGTCTAACTGGTCAGGTGAAAGAAGATATGGTGGCGCGTATTGGAGAGTTGAGCTTACGGCTGGGTTATGGAACAATGGTTTTTGAGCCCTCATTGCTAAACGAAGATGAAATCTTATTGCATGATAAAATATTTGAATTCCCAGCATGGGATGGAAGTTTAAGGCAAATCGAATTAAAAAAGGGTCAGATTGGTTTTACCTTCTGCCAAACCCCTATTGTGGTGAGTTTTTGCGAAAAGGAGAAAATTACAGTATGGTATTCCAACGGCAGAAAGGAAGAATATATTGGACGTGAATTGCCGCCTGAGATAAGCCGAAAGATCTTTGAACGAAACCTGGAAATTGACCGGATCGAAGTTACTCTGATGAATTAGCAATTGCTTAAAGAGAACGAAATGAAAATATTACAACAGGCATTCCTTCTATCATTGAGCTTCCTTTTATTATCATGCCATCATGCTCCCCAAGAAGTTGCTAAAGATACATCAGCACAGGATTCAGGCCTGACGCAGGCCGGTGATAAGCTTTTGGCAGGTGTTTCCGAAGCGGTTTGCTATTCCGGTTTCCGCAGCGGACAACATCCCGACCGCGGCAATGGTGCTGTGAATCCCAGCTATGCCGAAATACTTGAAGACCTTGAGATACTCCTGCAGCAAACCCCATTTCGCTTGATCCGCCTGTACGATTGTGGAGAAAACAGCCAGATGGTATTGGAAGTGATCCGTGAACACAATCTTGACATCAGCGTAATGCTTGGCATCTGGTTACGCGCTGAGCTGAGCGCTCACGAAACCTGCGAATGGCTAACTGAGCCGATTCCGAAAGACACCCTGGAAAAGAATAAAATACGCAATGCCCGCGAAATCGAAAAAGGCATTGAACTTGCCAATGCATTTTCAAAAATTGTTGTGGCCGTGAATGTTGGCAACGAAGCGCTGGTAGAATGGAATGACCACATGGTTTCACTCGACTCGGTCATGGCTTATGTGAAGCAGGTTCAACTGGCTATCGATCAGCCAGTAACTGTTGCAGATAACTACAAGTGGTGGGCCGATCACGGACATGAGCTTGCCGGAATTGTTGATTTTGTGGCCATTCATATATATCCTGTTTGGGAACAAAAAGACATTGATGAAGGCATGCCCTATACCATTGAAAATGTTGAAGAAGTGATGACAGCCCTGCCCAACAAACAAATTGTAATAGCTGAGGCCGGATGGGCTAGCATCGCATCTGAGTTTGGCCCGCGCGCCAGCCAGGAAAATCAAAAACGCTATGTGCAGGAACTGATGGAATGGTCGCGGCACAACAACATCACCACTTTCATTTTCGAAGCTTTTGATGAAGACTGGAAAGGGGATCCAGATAACCCGTTGGGGGCCGAAAAACACTGGGGGTTATATACAGTAAATCGTGAGCCCAAAAAAACCATAGAGTTGTTTAACACATACTAATCGCCTATGATCAGGTTTTTGTAAACACCGGAATCAATGAATAAAATCGTTACTAAACTATCAGTTAAAGAAAAGATTGGTTACGGCCTTGGCGATACCGCATCCCATTTTGTATGGGATATGGTAGGATTCTGGATCCTGATTTTCTATACCGATACATTTGGCATTTCTGCCGCAGCTGCCGGCACCATCATGCTCATTGCACGGGTATGGGATATGCTCAGCGACCCTTTGATGGGCATTATTGCTGATCGCACCCAAACACCTTGGGGCAAGTTCCGTCCTTACCTGCTTTGGATGGCCCTGCCATACAGTGTGCTGGCAGTGCTTACATTCAGCACTCCCGATCTTGGGCCCACAGGCAAAGTGATTTATGCCGGAACTACCTATTTTCTGCTGATGACTGTTTTCACAGCCATTAACCTCCCCTATTCTTCATTGGGTGCCGTAATGACTGCCGATTCCTACGAAAGAGCCGGCTTGAATTCCTATCGCTTTATTTTTGCTTTTATAGGCCAATTTATTGTGACCGGAACCGCACTCTACCTGGCCAATTACTTCGGTAAAGGTGATAATGCCAAAGGATATCAGTACACCATGATCCTTTTTGCTGTGGTGAGTTTTATACTGTTCATGATCACATTCAAAACCACACGCGAAAGGGTGGCACCCCCAAAGGCCCAGCAAAAAAACCTGAAACAGGACCTGAGCAATCTTTTCAGCAACCGCCCCTGGGTGATCCTGTTTTTTGTAGGCATCATCTCGTTTGTAATGTTTGCTTTGCAAAACCTGAGCATTGCTTATTATTTCAAGTATTACATTGGTCAAGAAGCGAGTGTGCAGCTGTTTAATGTAATCGGCACGGTTGCCCTGATCCTTGGCATTCCTTTGTCTAAGCCACTGGCCAAACGTTTTGGCAAACGAAATGTGTACATGGCCAGCTCATTGGTCTCAGGACTGTTTTTTGTATTGCTGTATCTGCCTGGCACTCAAAATGTATATAGCATTTACATACTTAATATCCTGGCAAAATTCACCTATGCCCCGGCTGTGCCTTTGCTTTGGACCATGCTGGCTGATACAGCGGACTATTCCGAATGGAAGTTTAACAGGCGTGCCACCGGCCTGGTCTTCTCGGCCGCTACTTTCGCCCATAAAGCCGGATGGGGAATTGGGGGTGCCCTGGCAGGCTGGTTGCTCGCCCTCTATCAATTTGTGCCCAATGTGGAACAAACAACCACTTCCCTCACAGGCATCAAGCTGATGATCTCGGTATTTCCCGGCTTACTATATATGTCATGCGCCATACTCTTGTATTTCTATGCCATTGACCATAAAACATGCTTGCTGATGCAGGATGAACTGGAAAAACGAAGGGAACAAACTTAAACCATTATAAAGCTGTATTGCATGAAAACCGTAACGCTTCTATTCTTTCTGCTCTCTACTGCCGGACTTGCGGCACAAACAGCACCTGTGGCTGTGGAAAAGCAGGAGGACGGATGGCGACTGATGATAGGCGATGAGCCACTTATGGTAAATGGTATGAATTGGGATTATTTCCCAATCGGTACCAATTATGAGTACAATCTATGGGACAAGCCGGATGATTTCATTAAAAAGGCACTCGATGATGAAATGGAGTTGCTGCAAGATATAGGTATTAATGCCATCCGCGTTTATACCGGAATACAGCCAAAATGGATAAGCTATATCCATGAAAATTTTGGGATTTACACCATGCTAAACCATTCATTCGGTCGCTATGGATTGATGCTTGATGGCAATTGGGAAGGCAACACCGACTATGCTGACCACCGTGTAATTAAACTGCTGATGAATGAGGTGGAAGCTCTGGCTAAAGATTTCAAGGATACCCCCGGCCTGCTGCTTTATTTGCTGGGCAACGAAAACAATTACGGGCTTTTCTGGGGAGGTGCCGTAACAGAAGACATCCCCAATGTTGACGATCGGTATAAAAGCAGGGCAAGGGATATGTATAAGCTGTTCAACCAGGCTGCCCTTGCCATGAAAACCATTGACCCTGACCATCCTGTATCCATCTGCAATGGTGATCTGCTGTTCATGGATATCCTTACGGAGGAATGTCCGGATGTGGATATATTTGGCATCAATGTCTATCGCGGTGCATCGTTCAATGATCTTTTTGAGCGGGTACAGAACGAATACGGGAAGCCCATTCTGCATACTGAGCTGGGTGCCGATGCATTTAACGACAGCTTGCAGCTGGAAGACCCTTGCGCCCAGGCCTGGTATCTGCGCGAAAACTGGTGCGAAATTTATCAAAATGCTGCCGGATTGGGCAGTTCGAATGTGATTGGCGGTTTCACTTTTCAGTCAAGCGACGGCTGGTGGAAGTATAGCCAGACCACCAACCTGGATGTGCACGATACCCATGCCTCCTGGTCAAATGGAGGCTATTTGCACGACTATATGGACGGCCGCAACAATATGAACGAAGAATGGTTTGGCATCAGCGCCAAGGGCCAGACAGATGCAAATGGTCATTATCCATTATTCCCGCGGGCGGCTTATTATGTTTTGAAAGAAGTTCACAGCTTTGATCCATATGCTGAAGGAAACAGCAGCGAAAAAATACGCCAATACTTTGACAGCATCAGCATTCGAAAGGCATTTATAAAGGCCGGCGGGGAAGAAGATGCGGCTTGCTCTATTGGTAAGACAAGATTGGAATAGACACTAACCAGATGGAAAAAGAAAGACTTTTAATGAAGAGCGCACTTTTATACGGGATCGTTTTATTTACAGCCTTGATGATTTCATGTACACCAGAATCACATCAACAGACATCAAAAACTGCAGCGGAAATATTGGGGAATCAGCATTACCAAGCCATATCCTATGGTGGATACCGCGAAAAAACGCGTGATATCCAACCTACCATTACCCAATTGAAGGAGGATATGAAAATACTCTCGGCTATGGGCATCAAATTGTTGCGCACCTTCAACGTTCACCTGGATGAGGCCGCTAATCTGCTGCAGGCCATCAGCCAGCTGAAAGAAGAAGATCCTGAATTTGAAATGTATGTGATGCTTGGCGCATGGATTGATTGCAAAAATGCATGGACCGATCTTCCTGATAGAATTCGGAATGAAGAAAGCGAAAGAAATGCTTCAGAAATAGCACGTGCCGTTGAATTAACCCAACTTTATTCCGATATCGTCAAGGTCATTGCCGTGGGCAACGAAGCCATGGTGCACTGGGCATGGGATTATTATGTTGAACCGGGCATTATCCTCAAGTGGGTAAACCACCTGCAAAGCCTGAAAAAGTCAGGCGTATTGCCCGAATCACTATGGATCACCAGCTCCGACAATTTTGCCTCATGGGGTGGTGGAGGCGTAGAATACCACAAAGATGAGCTGAACGAACTCATCAGAGCAGTTGATTTTATTTCGGTGCACACTTATCCCATGCACGACACCCATTACAATTCCCATTTCTGGGGGGTGCCCGAAGAAGAGGATCAATATAGCGATATGGAGAAAATCAATGCCGCCATGCAGCGCTCCTTTGACTACGCCAAAACACAGTACTACAGTGTGGTGGAATATATGCGCAGTATAGGTGAAAACAAAGCTGTTCACATTGGTGAAACAGGATGGGCAACCAGATCGAACGAATTATACGGGAATGAAGGCACAAGAGCCGCCGACGAATACAAATCAGCGCTTTACTATTGGAAAATGCGGGAGTGGACCAATCAACATGGCATCAGCTGCTTTTACTTTGAAGCCTTTGATGAGCAATGGAAAGATGCAGCCAATCCCGGGGGCTCTGAAAACCACTTTGGTCTGATCAACCTTCAGGCACAGGCCAAATACGCCTTGTGGGATTTGGTGGATGAAGGCATATTTGAGGAATTGACCCGCGACGGACAACCCCTCACCAAGACATCTGAAGGTAACAAAGAATTCATGATGGAGCAGGTGAAGGTCCCCCCCACTGCTGCTGAAATAAATGCCGGAAAGCAATAAAATACATAGATATGAAGACACAATTTTCAATTACGACAATGATCATGGCCACAATACTGTTGATGGGCAGTTGTGACAAACCCGATACTTGGGAAGTGGAGTTGTATGAAACCTCCGAAAGCGGAAACAAGCTTACCCAACTCACTAAACTTCAGATAGCTGGGGAAACAATGGAAATATCAATCCTTCCGGAGCAACGATTCCAGACCATTACCGGCTTCGGTGGTTCGTTCACCGAGGCTACCGCTTACCTGCTCAACCGCCTTGGCGCCGAAAACAGGAATAAAATCCTGGAGGCCTATTTTGGCGAAACAGGTGCACGCTATTCGCTTACCCGAACACATATGAATTCCAGCGATTTCTCCCTTGGCAACTATTCATATGCCCCGGTGGAAAATGATATGGCACTGGAGCATTTCTCCATTGAAGAAGATATGGACGACATCATCCCGATGATCAAAGATGCCATGGCCATTTCAACAGAAGGCTTTAAAATTATCGCATCGCCATGGACAGCACCTCCATGGATGAAGGACAATAAGGATTGGAAAGGCGGCAGGCTCTTGCCCGATTATTATGAAACATGGGCTTTGTTCTTCTCAAAATACCTGGATGCCTACAATGAGCAAGGTATTGATATTTGGGCGTTCACAGTTGAAAATGAGCCGCTTGGAAACGACAGCAACTGGGAAAGTATGCATTTTACTCCTTATGAAATGAATGATTTCGTAAAAACCCATTTGGGCCCACGCCTGCGCGCGGATCAGCATGAAGTTAAAATATTCGGCTATGACCAAAACCGCGATGACGAGCTAATGGAATGGGTCGATGCCATGTATGATGATGAAGAGGTGGCGCAATATTATGACGGTACAGCCGTACATTGGTATGCCAGTACCTATGATTACTTTCCCGAGGCCTTGCAATATGCCCGCCAAAAAGCCCCGGACAGGCACCTGATCAATACAGAAGCATGCGTTGATGCTGAAGTGCCACATTGGAGAGATGATGCCTGGTACTGGTCCAAAGAAGCTACCGACTGGGGCTGGGACTGGGCACCTGAACACCTAAGGTACCGCCACCCTAAATATGTGCCTGTTTTCAGGTATGCCCGCGACATCATTGGCTGTTTGAACAATTGGGTGGATGGCTGGGTGGACTGGAATATGGTCCTTGACCGGCAGGGCGGTCCCAACTGGGCTCAAAACTGGTGTGTGGCCCCTGTGATCGTTGATCCGGATGCAGATGAAGTGTATTTTACACCCCTGTACTACACCCTGGCACATTTTAGCCGGTTTATCAGGCCCGGAGCTGTGCGCATTGGCTTCGATAACCCATATGAGAGCCTGATGGTAACGGCTGTGCAAAACCCCGATGACAGCTATGTGATCATTCTTTTTAATCCGGACGAGGAAAAGCTACAGGCCTCCATCAGCCTTGGCGGCCAATCAATAACTACCGGCATCTCAGCGAAAGCCATCCAAACCATTGTGGTAAAGGCGCTATAATGAACTTGTAATAAATTGACACCTACTTGAAACCCCCACTACCATGACGCCACAAAAAAATCGTATCCCCATAGGCCAGAAAGCCGCTTTCGGTGCCGGACATTTGGTCAATAACCTACTGCCCGGATCGCTGGGTGTTTTCGCCTTCTTCCTGCTTACTGCCTATGGCATGGATCCTTTTCTCGCTGGACTGCTGGGCGGCCTGCCCCGCTTCTTCGATGCCATCACCGACCCCATCATGGGTTATATCACCGACAACACCAAGTCCAAATACGGGCGTCGCAAGCCATATATTTTTACAGGTGCCATCCTAAGCGGGCTGCTATTCGCATTGCTCTGGCAGATGAGCCCCGATAACTCGCCCATGTATAATTTCTGGTATTTCCTCATCCTGTCGCTGGTTTATATCATTGGCAATACCATTTATTCAACCCCGCTGATCGGATTGGGCTATGAGATGACTTCCGACTACAACGAACGAACCCGGTTGATGGGCTTCTCGCAAACCATTGGACAAATGGCCTGGATGATCGTACCCTGGTTTTGGGTAATCATCGCCAACCCAAACCTGTTTGAATCACAAGATATTGGTGTCCGCAAGCTTTCCATTATTGTTGGTGCGGTGTGTATGCTGTTGGGCGTACTACCGGCCATTTTCTGCCAGGAAGTGGACCAGACCAAGCTTACTGACAGGGATGATATCACATTTAAGAACATTGCTAAGAATTTTAAAAGCCTGATCGGGAAAATGGTCGAGGTGTTTAAAAACGGACCTTTTGTAAGGCTTTGCGGTGCTACATTCCTGGTGTTCAACGGTTACCAGATGGTCGCATCCTTCAGCTATTTCATCATTGTATTTTACTTATTTAAAGGTGATTACGGGCTGGCAGGAACCTGGCCGGCATGGTTCTCCACCATCAGCTCCATCTGCACGGCCTTCCTGATCATCCCGATCATCACCCGGATATCGAACAAGCTTGGCAAGAAGAACGCTTTTGTGATTTCGTCAGCCATCTCCATCTTAGGCTATATACTTAAATGGTGGGGCTTCAATCCCGACAACCCCTGGCTGATGTTTATGCCTCTGCCGCTCATGGTATTTGGTATTGGCGGTTTGTTTACACTCATGATGAGCATGACAGCCGATGTATGCGACCTGGATGAGCTCAAAAACGGCATGCCCCGCAAGGAAGGCACATTTGGTGCCATCTATTGGTGGATG
>CALAZZ010000029.1 GCA_937926515.1 uncultured Bacteroidales bacterium
TAAAATTTTGCTTGGTGTTTTCATAATGGTATCGTTAAATTTCAACTTTGGGCTTATTTTATATTTGTATACAATTTTGTGCGTGTATGCTGAACATAATATGGCTAATTCGTGCAAAAGTAATCATCATTGATTTAAAATCACAAACTTATATTGATAATTCAGCTTTTCACCCTTCACATTGATTAAATACATTCCTGCCTCGAGCTGACTCAGGTCTATTTTTCTTGTTGCTTGCCCATTGTTAAAGCTAGAAAATGTCATCAATATCTTTCCCCTCATATCAAGTATAGAGAGTTGCAGCTCTTCGCCAGATACACCTTCAAAGTCAATAAAAAGTTCATTGTGGATGACTGGGTTAGGGTAGATCCGTAACGAAATTTGCTCGTCTAACTCCTTTGCTGATACCACAGCCGGCACGATCTGGCCGGTATGGTCTTGGCCCCAAATGGAGATATAAAAGTCTGCATTGTTCATTACTGTAAAATGATCATCTGCCAACCAAAGCCTGCTTACAGTTGCATTGTCAGTAGATAACCAAAGTGCCCTCAGCTCCTCATCATACCAATTTGCAGGCAAATATACCGGTACCGCTGTAGCAAACACCTGGTAGGCAACTTCATTCAATTTAACAACTTCTCCCTGTGGCTGCAGCATAAAGTTAGTTTGGAAATCGGATATCAATTGTTCCATTTCGGTATCATCAGCAAACCAAGCCAGCGTAAACTGAATGTTGTCCACGAGTCCATCAGTTATGCCCTGAGTGGTGGCAAGTGATACATAAAATCCCTCCTCGTTGGCTTTCAGACTGATGTTTACCGGGCCATCCTTACTGAAATCCTCCAGGGAGCGATTGGAATAACCAGGCACCACTGATTCATACACTGCAGTAAGCAGGGGTAGACCAGTTAATTCATTAATGTTTTCTATAATGAAGGAGCGGTCGTTGCCTGCATTGCCATAACTTACTGTGGTGTTTAGGTTCACATCAGTAATGTGATAACCAGGCGCACCAGGTGTAAGCAAGTTGCCACCTGTAGCCAGGGTTGCTCCCAATACCAGACCCCTGTCGTTGCCGGGTCCGCTGTATTTAAGTACCCCATTATTATTCACATCACCACCAATCATCCCATAAACACCTGGTTCAAGCTCAATGGCACCTTCAAGATGTACATTGTTGATGTCAGTGAAATCGTAGGAGTTTGGCTCAGCAGTGAGGCCGAATGAATTGGCTGACATCACCGGCATGTGGTTGCGGTGATACACCACTACATCCCAATCATATACATCTACTGAAGATGCAGATTGATAATCAATGGATACGGTACCATCTTTGTGTAACAGACCTGCCCTCCTGTGCTTTAGGGTTCCTGCACTGTAACGAATTTCTACCAACACCCAATCTACCACATCTGATGGCAGTGGGTTAGGTAGTGTCTCCGTCCCGGTATAATTCCATGGATCGGCGTTGAAAGGCTGGCCGTTTGGAAGCTCGTTATTATCATTAAGGTCAGTGTTCATCTCGCCGGAAACCTCGTCATAAGGGCCTTGTAGAAAAACCTGCAGATCAAGTGCATACAATGGCCTGCATTCAAGACTGATGCCATATTCACCCTCATCGTTACCCCATCCATCCAGGTAGATGTAATATGTTTCGTTGGCATCTGCTACAAAACTGACCCTGGATTCCGGACCAGGAGCAGGTGAGTCAATATCATCGTTACCTGCTACACAAACGAAAGGACCTTCGCATGGAACTGCACCGGTACTTGTAAATACGCGCAAACGCGTATCAAAATTTGTTGAAGGATGATCTGTTGTAACAGTCGCATATTGTGAAGTTTGAGGTGTATAGGAAAACCAGACACCCTTATGGGTGAGGTCAACACCACCACAGTTACCAAGTGTAGCAATCGAAAAATTATGACTATTAACAGTTGAATCTATGAGTAACTCACCACAAGTCAGCTCAGTTGCTGTATTGCAAAAGTCATTGGCAGGAATATCATGATCCTCCATAAGTTGTTGGATTGCAGCGCCTACATTTGGTAACCTCACTGTATTACCGCCCCAACCCGTTCCCTGAGGTGTGCCGGTTTCAAAGAGGAGCGCTCTCATTTGTAATGGCGTTAGAATGGTGCCAAGGTAATTTTTAGCATATGATTGCACTGCAACCGCAGCAGATGCCACGATTGGTGTTGCCGAACTTGTGCCGGAGAAACTGCCTGTGTAGGTAGCATGATCACCTCCATTATAGAGATTCCCATATCCTGTACTTGCTACGGTCCAATCGCCCCACCCCTGCAATATTATTCTACTCCCGTATGTAGAAAAGCCTGCCCTGTTTCTGCCATTTCTTGTACCTGCACCTGCAATGATGGCACCATTATCTCCACGATCGAGATAATCTTCCAGATCTTCTTCATCATCCAAATTTACGCTTCCATTTCCGCCGGCTGCGACTACAATTATTCCGGCATCAGTAGCCTGTTGCGTCAAATCCCAAACAGACTGATACCAATCCATGGGGATGTACCTTTCTTCATCAGGAGGAAAAGGACCAAAACTCTGTAATTCAAAAAGAAAAACATCGCCTTCATTCAATTGCTCGATCCCTGTTGTAATACCTGGAACGACTTCTGCAGTATTACTATTCAGAAATCTTGATATCCCATAGAACTTATCTGCACCATGCACCATGCCTGTCATTCCATAATCATTTTCAATGGAAAACATAACACCACATACTGCTGTGCCATGATCAAAACTTACACCGTCCCAATGTGGAACAAGTTCAGTGAATTTAGCCCTTTCAAGGTCTTCATGTTCATAGTCAAAGCCTGATTCAATATCAGCAATTTCTATTCCCTGGCCATAAATGCCAATAGCCCATGCAAAGTCGATATTTATGCCGAAAACATCACCTCCAACTAAATACTGGCGATAATCCTGATGATGCGTTAAATCAGGTGTGTCAGACCTTCCATTATTAGTTGAAGCGGGATCCGGGGGAGATTTGAGTGGCATCAGATCTGTGTATTCCACAAAATCGATCAGCTCCAGTTTCATTGCAATGGCATTTAATTCTTCGAAAGTTTTTGTTTCAGCACCTTTAAGGTACATCAAGCCTCTGAATTTGTAAATATTAAAGGAGTTTTTACCTCTGGGCGGAAGGTAAATACCTGCCCTCATCTGGCTTTTCTCCTCCTTGGTAAATTCCAGAACCTGTTCAAATTCATAATCTTTCAAAATATTTAGGTCATCAACTGGTATATTTTTGTGAGGAGACAAAAACAGATTACCTTCTTCCGCATCAAAAACATAGTCGGGAGAGAATTTCACGATAAGTCGATATCCATCACTGTTGGTGGTCTTGATAGGTTGCACAGGGCTCTGTCCAAAAACGTAAGGAGCCATTAAAGCAAAAACAATGCTTAAAAATTTTTTTAAGTTGGTAAAATTTTCCATGATGGTTGATTTATTAATTAAGGTTGAGTTCTAAAAATCGATAAGGCAGTATTTCGTTAAGTTTATTAGATAACATATTTGCTTGTGTGGAGAAATAATTAGGCCAGATTAAATGAATCGTACTAGGGCACAACCCAACATGAACTGTATTTCGCAAGTGATGACCTGTGCTCTCCTTTGATATAAAAAGGATTGTTGTTTTAATTATGGTCTTGAAGAGGTGCAAGTGAAAATGATTTTTGTCTTATAAGTTCAAATCATCAATAATTCTTGTTCTTTATATAACTTCAATCCAATACACAAATATACGTTCAAGTTGACCTGAATCAAAGTAATAATTAACAATTTATTAACTATTTATGGATAGAAATATGTAGTGCCTGGTCAATACAATGAAATATTACAATCTGGCGATGAGATTCCTCATCGAAGATTACTGGACACTACTGTAAAAAAATGACTTTTATTCAACCTATTCATTAGGGTTTTTATCCAAATTAACGTCCACCATCTGGCTGTTAAAAAATATCCCTTAATTTTCTTTCAAGATTTAGTGCAAGTTTTCCAGACTTAACATAAAAAAATGATTTTCATCTTGAAGGTTGAGTTAATTGCCTGGGAACACCTCTAATTTGAATCTCACTTTGAAAACCTTTGTAATCTTCGGCTTAAAGCTAAGTTAGCGGTTAAATCACAATTCTGTTTCATCAATTTATTAGTCGAAATAAAAGGTAAAAAAAAGAGGCTGTCCAGATCAGACAACCTCAATTTCAATTAGTTTAGGAGCATTACCGGTAACAAATTGCCATCCGAGTATTTCATTCTAAAATTTAACTTATCTAAGTATCACGACTTTTTCCTTGTGAAGCAGGCCGGAGCCTAACAATTGCAGGGTATAAACCCCTGGTTGGAGGCCAGTAATATCAACGGTTGTGCTACCACTTCTATTGGCATTAATTCTGGTATGCAAAACCCTTTTGCCTGTGGCATCATACAACACAATCTGTAAGACCTGTTGAACAAGGCCGCTGTATTCAACCATTAGGATGCCCTCAGTCAATGGGTTGGGGAATATCCTAAGGATATTAGCAGCTTCTTGCTCATCAAGTGAAACAAGGCTCGTCTGTATCTGACCTGTGTGGTCTTTGCCCCAAACTGAAACGTAATACATGACATTATTCA
>CALAZZ010000030.1 GCA_937926515.1 uncultured Bacteroidales bacterium
CCATCATTGAAGCAAACAAAAGATCAAGTACCAAACTAAGCTGATAAACCATATAATCAAAGACATAGATGAGTTATTAGCTCAAAATATCTAAAGGTGTAAAATGCAAAGTCAAATAAGAATACCTC
Organism: uncultured Bacteroidales bacterium; assembly: GCA_937926515.1. Lineage (GTDB taxonomy): Bacteria > Bacteroidota > Bacteroidia > Bacteroidales > F082 > CALAZZ01. The sequence continues at coordinate 129 of CALAZZ010000030.1, forward strand.
AATTTCCTCCATAAATCAATTGATTAAGCTTAGTACATAGTGCCCAGTGTTCGTTGAGAATTTTAAATCCCTGGCTGCAATCGATGAAGTCGTAAAACTGAAAATAATTAGATATAGATTTATTAAGCTGATTAAGTATATGCGCTACTCCATCTCACCCAACCTCAAATATTTAAACCTTTCGCCATGCAAGTAATTAAAACGAAAATACCGGGTTTATTAATCCTAAAACCAGCCGTATTCAAAGATGAGAGGGGATATTTTTTTGAAACCTTTAATCAAGTAAAGTTGAGTGGGAGTGGCATTGATCTTAATTTTAAACAGGACAACGAATCAAAATCCGGAAAGCACGTTCTGCGTGGGTTGCACTTTCAGGCTCCGCCATTTGCCCAGGGCAAACTGGTACGTGTTGTAAAAGGGGCCGTACTTGATGTGGCTGTTGACCTGAGACCTGAATCGCAAACTTATGGCCAATGGGAATCGCTCGAACTCAACGAAGAGAATAAGTGGATGTATTGGATTCCTCCGGGTTTTGCCCATGGCTTTTTAAGTCTGCATGAAGGGACTATCCTCGTTTACAAATGCACGGAAGTATTCAATAAAGAAACTGAAAGAAGTATTATATGGAATGATCCAACATTAAACATCAGTTGGGGAATCCACAAACCTATAGTTTCAGAACGTGACCGGCTTGCACCAACATTCAAAGAGTTAAAAAATCCCTTTTAACCAAAACCTTACAAAATATTATGCTTAAAAAGGTTCTTCTAGGAATATTATTTGTAGTACTGGCAGGTACTTCAGGTTGGTTGTTTTTCCAGGCTCCCCAACACACTTACTGGAGGTCGCAAAGCCCGGTTTTAAACGATCAAAATTACCGTATTGTCAGCTTCACCTTACCTGAAGAGCTTTATTTTGCCGATGTTCGTGTCCCACTTGAAATTTTCCATACACGTGAAAGCCTCGAACGCGAACTACTGGTGAACACCTACTGGCACAGCTCGACCTTGCTATTGATGAAAAGAGCAAACCGCTGGTTCCCTGTAATCGAACCAATACTGGAACTATACCAAATCCCGGAGGATTTTAAATACCTGGCAATGATCGAAAGCAATCTAAGTAATGCACGCTCCCCTTCCGGAGCAGTCGGCTTTTGGCAGTTTCTGGAAGGAACAGCCAAAGATTATGGTCTGGAGATAAACCGTGATGTAGATGAACGCTACCATATTGAGAATGCAACTGCCGCAGCTTGTCGCTATTTAAATGATTCATATGCAAGATTTGGAGATTGGGCTCTGGTGGCGGCAGCCTACAATGCCGGGAATCGTAGGATTTCCAATTTCCTGGAAGAACAGCTGGCCGATTCATATTTCGACTTACTCATGGCAGAAGAAACAGAGCGATACCTGTATCGCATCTTGGCAATGAAAATAATTATGCAAAATCCCGGGCGTTTTGGCTTTTATCCTGAAATCGAAAAGCTTTACCATCCATTGCCCTACCAGCCCATGGTCATTGATAAAAGTATTGACAACTGGGCGGTTTTCTGTCAGCAGCACGGTATAACTTATAAACTATTAAAAATGTATAATCCTTGGTTGAGAACAAACCGACTCACCGTAAGACGAGGAAAAGAATATGTCATCAAAATGCCCGTTGAGCCATTCAATCTCACCCATAGGAGACTTAACGAGCTTTATCTGGAACATCAAGATTAAAAATATTTTATCATGGAAAACCCTGATTTAAAGTTTGTTTAAGCATACTGTAATCTAATGGTTTGAATGGGTATTAAAAGACCGGCTATTAATGAGTTTGTAATATGTCAGATCAGATAGATCCAAAACACAACGAAAACCCCGCGGAGGATAAGTACCTCGAAATTCTGGGGGCGCGTGTACATAACTTGAAAAATATCGATCTACGCATCCCACGGAATGCTTTTGTCGTTGTCACAGGTTTGAGCGGAAGTGGAAAAACTTCCCTTGCCTTTGATACGATTTATGCCGAAGGACAACGGCGGTATATGGAGTCGTTTTCCGCCTATGCACGCCAATTCATCGGAAGCATGGAGCGGCCGGATGTGGATAAAATCACAGGTCTGAGTCCTGTTATTTCAATCGAACAGAAATCAGTAAACCGCAACCCAAGATCCACTGTCGGAACAATTACTGAAATATATGATTTTCTCCGCTTGCTATATGCGCGAGTTTCAGAAGCAATATCTTATGCTTCGGGTGAAAAAATGGTACGCTACTCCGAGGAGCAAATCATTTCCCTTATCCGTCAACAATTTATAAATAAGCGTATTGCAGTATTAGCACCTGTTGTCCGGGGTAGAAAAGGTCATTATCGCGAATTATTTGAAAACATCAGGCAATCCGGGTTTACAAGAGTGCGCGTTGACGGAGAGATCAGGGAAATAGCTTTTGGTATGCAATTGGATCGTTACAAAGTACATGATATTGAAATTGTAATTGATCGTATTGAGGTCACATCAGAAGCGCACAAACGTATTACTCAAACCGTGCAGACTGCAATGAAGCATGGTAAAGGATTGTTGCTGATTCTTGATCATGACAGCAATGAAATCAGGCATTTCAGCAAACAACTCATGTGCCCGAAAACCGGAATTTCCTATGATGAACCTGAACCCAATACATTTTCATTCAATTCGCCCTATGGTGCCTGTCCGAAGTGCAACGGACTTGGAGAGATAACTGAAATTGACCTAAAGAAAATCATTCCTGATTCGAAGTTAAGCATCAGAAAAGGTGGCATTGCGCCCTTGGGTGAGTTTAAAAACAACTGGATATTCAACCAGCTTGAAGCAATCGGTCTGAGATATGGTTTTGATCTGAATACCCCAATTATAGATATTCCTGAAGAAGCCATTGATGTCATTCTTTACGGCTCAACAGAATCATTTGAGGTAAAAAAAGAATACCTAGGCATCATATCAACATACTCGCTTAATTTTGAGGGCATTATTAACTTCATTAACAATCAAAACAATGAAAATGCCTCAGCCGGTATTAAGCGTTGGGCAGCTGGTTTTATGAACAAAATACACTGCCCGGAATGCTTGGGGACCAGGCTCAAAAAAGAGGCGCAGTGGTTCTTTATAGATGGTAAGAATATTGCAGACCTTGCAAAAATGGATATGGTCGTGCTGGCTGATTGGGTAAAAGCTCTACCTGACAGGCTCGATCAGCGGCAATGGCATATTGGTAAAGAGGTTATCAGAGAGGTACAAAAACGAATTGACTTCCTGCTCGATGTGGGTATAGACTATCTCTGTTTGAACAGGCCAGCAAATAGTTTGTCAGGAGGTGAGTCGCAGCGTATCAGGCTGGCCACTCAAATAGGTTCGCAACTTACCGGTGTACTTTATATACTTGATGAACCCAGCATAGGACTGCACCAAAGAGATAATCACAGGCTTATAGAATCACTCAAGCAGTTGCGTGATATAGGTAATACCGTGATCGTTGTTGAGCATGATAAAGACACCATTATGTCTGCAGATCACATTGTTGACATCGGGCCTGGTGCAGGCGTTCTTGGAGGTCATATCGTAGCCCAGGGCAAACCCGGTGAAATGATGGATTGCAATAGCATCACCTGTGCTTATTTAAGCGGAAAAAAAGAAATTGAAATCCCTCAAAGAAGGCGCAAAGGTCAAAATGGTAAATTACTGATCCTTAAAGGAGCCAGCGGGCATAATCTTAAAGATATTACACTAGAATTACCACTTGGCAAAATGATTTGTATTACAGGCGTTTCAGGCTCAGGAAAATCAAGCTTGATCAATGAAACACTTTATCCTATCTTAAGCAGGCATTTCTACCATTCAGTGAAAACGCCTCTACCATACACCAGCATTGAAGGGCTTAAACTGATCGATAAGGTAATCGAAATTGACCAATCACCCATAGGCCGCACTCCACGTTCCAATCCTGCTACTTACACCAAAGTATTCGACGATATACGAAAGCTTTTCGGGGAGCTTCCCGAGTCTAGGATAAGGGGCTATAAACCTGGCCGTTTCTCTTTTAACGTAAAAGGAGGACGCTGCGAAACTTGCCGTGGCGCAGGACTGCGGATCATTGAAATGAATTTCCTGCCTGATGTGTCAGTAGAATGCGAAGACTGCCAGGGTAAAAGATACAACCGCGAAACCCTGGAAGTTCGTTATCGCAACAAATCCATCAATGATATTTTGAACCTCACCATAAATCAGGCAGTGGATTTCTTCGAAAACATTCCTTCAATTTTACATAAAATAAAAACACTCAAAGATGTAGGGCTAGGTTATCTTAGCCTTGGTCAACCTTCAACAACCATCTCAGGGGGAGAAGCACAACGGGTTAAATTGGCATCCGAATTGTCGAAAAAGGACACGGGTAAAACACTTTATATTCTAGATGAACCTACCACAGGATTGCATTTTGAAGATGTTAAAGTGCTGCTTGATGTGCTAAACAAACTGGTGGGTAAAGGAAACACAGTTTTAATTATCGAACATAATATGGAGGTGATCAAAGTAGCTGATCATGTTATTGATCTTGGTCCTGAGGGCGGAGAGCGGGGCGGAGAAATTATTTGCCAGGGTACACCTGAAGAAATTATTAAACATCCGACCAGTTACACAGCCAAATTTTTAGAATCTGAGATAAAGCATTGATATTTAACAGTAAAAGGATATATATTATCAGGTCCGTAGATACTTAAAATATATTTCATTGTGCAAGGTAAACCTCAACCTTTATTAAGTTGAACCAATTAATTAACTTATAGGTGCTTGTCCGTAAGTAGGATTATTCAATATTTACTTTGCATCTTCGAGTAGAAAGTCTAATTTTATGCTTCATTTTTATCAACTCCAAATTCACCTTTAAACAGTAAAAAAAATGGTTGACTTGTCATGTAAATATCTCGGAATGGAACTAAAAAGCCCTATTATCGCTGCAAGTTCAGGCTTTACAGATTCAGTAAGTAAAATCATTCAACTTGAGAAACATGGTGTGGGTGCCGTTGTATTGAAGTCAATTTTTGAGGAGGAAATCAGCCTTGAATACGATAAGGCCATTCGTGATGAACAAGAAAAAACAGGAAGGGAAGAATTTCTGGACTATTTGGATGTCCGGATTCGGGCCGAAAACCTGGATAAATATATTCAACTGATCAGGCAAGCTAAAAATGAGGTTTCCATTCCGGTCATTGCATCGGTAAACTGCACTTCAGCCATGGAATGGACCAGTTTTACGAAAGAAATGGAAAATGCAGGAGCCGATGCTATTGAGTTAAATGTGTTTATTTTACCGTCAAGTCTGGACAAAAACGAAACAACCCATGAAGAAAAATATTTCGACATTGTCGAAGCTGTACAGAAGCATGTTAAAGTGCCCATAGTTTTAAAAATAAGCTATTACTTTACAAATCTGGCAAAATTCATTTACAAGCTCTCACATACCGGCATCAGTGGCTTGGTACTTTTTAACCGTTTTTACAGTCCTGATTTCGACATTGATAAACTGGAAGTGGTACCCTCGAATGTATTAAGTACAGCAGGAGAAATCACCATGCCCCTCCGGTGGATAGCCATGATGTCAGGCAGGTTGGGATGCGACCTGTCTGCCTCTACTGGAGTGGCTGATGGGAAATCTGCAATAAAATTGCTGCTTGCAGGTGCTGATACCGTGCAAGTTGCGAGTGCACTCTACCGTCATGGCATTGCCTATATGGACGTGATCCACAACGAGATAAATGAATGGATGGAGCAACAGGCTTTTAAACAGATAGCAGAGTTTAAGGGTAGGTTGAGCCAGGCTAAAGTTGAAAATCCAGCCCTGTTTGAACGTGTTCAGTTTATGAAGTACTTCAGTGATAAAGAGAGCTTAATATGAATAATCGCGATGAAAAAGAAATCAGGAAAGCTTTTAAAGCCAAAACCTGGAATGAGATCAAGACACATGATTCGTGGTCAGTCTTCAAAATCATGTCAGAGTTTGTTGATGGTTTTGAGAAACTTGCACGAATAGGGCCTTGCGTGGCTATTTTCGGATCGGCACGCACCGGCTCAAAGCACGAATATTACCGTTTAACCGAGGAAATTGCCTATTTATTAACAAAAAAGGGGTTTGGAATCATCACTGGTGGCGGGCCAGGCATTATGGAAGCAGGAAATAAAGGAGCACATTTTGCCGGTGGAAAGTCAGTTGGGGTAAACATTGACCTGCCACACGAGCAGCATCCAAATCCTTTTATTGATCCCGATAAATACATTGAATTTGATTATTTCTTTGTGCGCAAAGTAATGTTTATGCGCTATTCACAAGGATATATTGTGTTGCCGGGAGGGTTTGGAACACTGGATGAATTGTTTGAAGCCATTACACTGATTCAGACACAAAAGCTCGTCATGTTCCCTATTGTACTGGTAAAGAAAAGCTATTGGAAAGGTCTGCTTGATTGGATCACTGAACGCCTGCTTGAAGAAAAAAACATCAGTCCCGATGACCTCAATATTTTTACCGTGGTTGATACAGCCGAGGAAGCCGTGAAGATCATTGAAGACTTCTATAACAAATATGCACTTAAGCCTAACTTTTAATGTCTAACCGTTTTCTAACCCATCATTTCAACATTGAAAATAACTGAAATACCATTCCAGGTCATATCCATTGAAAATGATGGTTTTCATCTGCTTACGCAAGGGACAATTAATGGAAAAGCAGCTACTTTCCTAATTGACACAGGAGCATCCAGATCCGTTTTTGACGAAAATGCAATAAAAAAATACCTTAACGAAAGTCGATTTGAAGATAATGAAAAGCTATCTACAGGCTTGGGTACCAACACCATGCCCACGAAAATCGTTGAAATTGAAGAAATTGGTTTTGGGGAACTGATCATTAACAATTACCTGGCGGTAGCCATCGACCTGGGCCATGTTACTGAATCATACAGCAAACTTGGCCTTCCCGAAATCAATGGAGTACTGGGCAGTGATATTCTTTACGACTTCAGCTGTGTGATCAATTACAAGAAAAAGAAGTTAAAATTCTATTATTAGTATTTATGTTTAAACTCCT
>CALAZZ010000031.1 GCA_937926515.1 uncultured Bacteroidales bacterium
CTTATGCTTACATTAAGGTGGGATACAGCAAAATATGTGCTCTCCTCAATAAGCATACCCGTAATGATTATTTATCCTGTCGTTTCAACATTATTGGGTATATTACTGGCCAACAGACTCAGGAGAGACAGCTACCAGGATGCCATATTTAAAAGTGAGGAGAAGCTCAGGCATCTAAGTGACAGCATCCCCAGCGGTATTGTCTTTCAAATGCGTACAAAGAATGATGGCTCTGACCCGGAATTAATCTATATCAGTGCCGGTGTGTCCACTTTATTGGGAATTTCACAGCTGGAGGTTTCAAACAACATGTCTGTCCTGTATGATTTAATTATTGAGCAAGACCGTGAACAGTTGTATCTGAACCTAAAGGAATGCAGTGCTGAGTTAAAGCCACTGCAAATGGAGATCCGTCTGCAGACATTGAATAATGATCTGCGCTGGCATCAGATCAAAGCTATGCCTCAAAAAACGGATGCCTCACATATATTGTGGGATGGCTTGCAGGTGGACATAACAGAACAAAAGCAGGCTGCTGACCGTTTAGAGGCACTGGTAAAGGAAAAGAACGAACTGCTGGAGCTAGCCAATAAATCGCGTTTTGCCTTGCAAAGCGTTGCCGAAGACAATCTGCAGGCAATGAAACAGCTTCGAAAGGAGAAGGAAACTCTTGCAAACCTGGCTGTAACCGTACCCGGTGCACTTGGAATATTTTGTTTAAGGCCTGATCGCAAAGCAAACTTTGAATTTGTAAGCCCTGTGATCGAGGACATCATTGGCCTTAAGCCCGCTGAGTTGTTAAGGGATGCAACGATTGTACAAAAATTATATTTTGAAGATGATTTCAACAGGATTAGATCTGAACTCTTAACATCTGCCAAATCCCTCACCCCCTGGAATAGCGAATTCAGGATAAATCATCCTGAAAAGGGTGTGGTATGGATCGAAACACGTTTTACGCCATCAAAAGAAACCGATGGAACTGTATATTGGTATGGTATCATTCTGGACATTACGGGCCGCAAGGATGCCGAAGAAACGTTGCGCAGAAGCGAAGAGCGATGGCGGACAATCATCAAAACATCTCCGGATGGAATTGCGTTGACCGATTTGGAAGGCAATATTCTTGAAGCCTCTGATATGTCTTTTTCTCTATTTGGCTTTGATCCTGATGAACCCCTAACACATAAAACATTATTCGACTTCGTGAGCAAGGAACAGCATTCAGATGTTAGAGATGCCATAGGTAATATTTTGAATGAGGATAGTTCCGGAGTTAGTGTATATGAATTGATCCGTAAAGATGGCAGCATGTTTTATGCAGAGGTTAATGGAGAGGTGATAAGAAATAATGCGGGCGAACCCATACAACTTGTATTCATACTCCGCGATATCTCCGATCGTTTGCAGGCCGAACAACTTTTAAGACAAAGCGAAGAGACCTATCGCAACCTTTTTCACAATGCACAGGTAGGCCTATTCCGAACCAGAATATCTGATGGGATGATCATCGAAAGCAATGACAGTCTTGCTGAAATGTTTGGTTATCAAAGCAGGACAGATATCATTGGTAAGCTCGTGATCAGTGAAAACTATGTGGATCACAACAGAAGATCCGAAATGCTGGAGGAGATTAAGACAAATGGTTTTATTCGAAATTTTGTAGCAAAGTTTTATTCAAAAAAGGGTCAAATCATTTGGATCAATTTTTCTGCTAAAATATACCCTGATCAAGGCTGGATTGAAGGTGTTGCTGAAAACATCTCGGCCCGTAAGAAATATGAACAGGAACTTAAACTTAGGCTTACATTTGAGCATCTACAGATGCGCTTGCTTGAAAAAGCAATTGTTGTAGAAGATATGGAAGCGTTTCAGTATGAGTGCATGAAGGATATTGGCGAAACATTGCAGGTGAGCCGGGCCTATATTTTTGAATATGATCCTAATAATGACAGTTATACGAATACCATTGAATGGTGTGCTCCCGGTATCAGACCAGTGATAAACGAAATGCAAGATATCGCCGCAAAAAGCGTTAAATGGTGGTCAGAAAGATTAACTTCAGGCAAAAAGATCATCTTTTCCAATGTGGATGAAGTACCTGACGAAAATTCCAGAACATTTTTGCAAGATCAGGATATCAAGGCTGTTTGGGTAGTGCCGCTGTTTGTTTCAGGTAAGTTTTATGGATTTTTTGGTCTTGACGATTGCCTCCAACACCGCCAGTGGTGGTCCAGGGATGTTTCCGGGATATTGCAAAGCATTCCACGGATCTTAACTGATGTGATAGAACGCATTAACGCTGAGGAAGCTTTGCAAAAGAGCGAAGCGTTTCAAAAGTCTATTATTGAATGTGTTCCAATTCCCTTATTGGGTCTCGATACCGAAGCAAAGGTGCAGATATGGAATGCTGCTGCCGAAAGGGTTTTTGGATGGAAGGCAGCAGAAGTGATCGGGAAGCCCAATCCGGTTATTCCGCTTGAGCGTAGTAAGGAATATGAAGACAATTTAATGACCCTAAAAAGTGGAAAGCACATATTCGGAATGGAGTTGAAGCGGAAAACCAAATCAGGGAAAATTTTGGATATCAGCCTTGCAGCAGCGCCGGTTTACAATAATCTGGATCGGGTGGTTGGTATCATGGCTACTCTTGAGGATATCACAGAAAGAAAACAGGCCGAAGCCAGGTTGCGCGACAGTGAAGAGCGGTACAGGCTATTGCTCGAAAGTAGTATGGATGCCATTATGCAGTCAGTCCCGGATGGTAGAATACTTTCTGCGAATCAGGCGGCTTGTGAGATGTTTGGTATGACAGAGGAAGAAATATGTAGTGCAGGCAGGGCCGGATTGGTTGACCAGTCTGATATTCGTGTTAAAGAATTGGTAGATCAACGTGCCAGGCATGGCCGTGCCCAGGGTGAGATGACTTTTATCCGGGCTGATGGCACCCGATTTCCAGCAGAAGTTTCATCATCAATTTTTTATACATCGAAGGGCGAGTTGCGTTCCAGCTTGATCATCAGAGATATCACAAACCGAAAAAAAGCGGAACAAGAACTGAAAGAGAGTGAAGAGCGATTCAAATTATATGTGAACCAGGCTGTTGATGCTATTTATGTGCATGATATCGCTGGGAGAATAAAAGATGTCAACAATCAATCCTGTTTAGCACTGGGATATTCCCGTGATGAACTGTTGCAGATGAACATATTGGATATTGAAACGCAATACAGTAGAAAAGAAGGTAGTAAAATTTTAACCAAACTGCAACCAGGCTTTCCGCAATTAATTAAAGGCGAAAACAAAAGGAAGGATGGAACGGTTTTCCCCGTTGAGGTTCAACTTGGTGCCTTTAATTTCAGGGGTGAAAGGCTCTATATGGCCCTGGTACGCGATATTACCGAAAGGATTGAAACTGAAAACAACTTGCGCATACTCATGAACCGCCTTATTGAATCTGAAGAAGTGATGCGCAAAACCGCTGCCGAACAGCTTCATGACCAGGTGGGCCAAAGCCTCACGGCATTAACCCTTAACCTCAATTACATCAAATCACAATTGCCGCCAATGGTGGTCGAAAAAGTGTTTGACAAGCTGGAAGATTCTCTTGAGCTATTGAACCTGACCATAGAGCAGATCCGAAATATTATGGTGGAACTAAGGCCCATCACACTTGAGGATTATGGCCTGCACGCAGCCCTGCACTGGAGTATTGATAACTTTAAACGACGTTCAGGTATAGAGGTTCATTATACAGGTCACGACCTGAGGTTGACTTTGCCTGTAAATATTGCCTACTTGTTCTTTCGAATCGCCCAGGAAGCGCTGCACAATATCCTGAAACACGCAGCGGCATCGGAGGTATGGGTAAATCTCATTGAAAAAGGAGACAAGGTAAAAATGACCATCAAAGACGATGGCATTGGTTTCGACCCGGCTACACTGAAAAACAGGCATGGCAGTGGAGGATGGGGATTGCCCAGCATTGAAGAGCGTACAAAAATGCTCAACGGAAATATGCAGATCAAAAGCAAGCCAGGACACGGTACAGAGATAAGCATTGAGATCAATACAAAAAAATTAAGTTCTTCCTGAAGCTACCGCTAAATATAAACATGAATTGATATTATAACGTTTGGATACCAAGGAGTGACTTTGATATAGATTCTTGTTGTAGCGAGTAATATGCTATAAATTAACCTCTTGGTCATTATACTCTTTCTGTTGGTTTTATTGCCCGCTTGAAATATAGCTTACGTTCAATCAGTATCCTGAGGACTCGAGATGCTACGAACTACCTAATCTAAAACAAATCGACGAGTCCTTATTATTTATTGAATAA
>CALAZZ010000032.1 GCA_937926515.1 uncultured Bacteroidales bacterium
ACCTCTTAAATACCTATGGTTTAATGATTAATAAGATTTAGGTTAAATGCCCGCCGCTGGCGCCAATTTGCCTGTACTGAGCCTGCCGAAGTGCAATCGGTGCCTTTATCACCCCTCTTCCCCTTTCAGAGCATCACTCAACAAAGTTCCACAGCTCGGTGTAGGTAAGGGTGATATCATTTTGATTTGCATCATATTGTGAAATCATATACCTTTATAGTGCAATTCAAAAACCAAAATCATGAAGAAGTACTCCATCCTGATCACCTATCTATGTCTAGCGATTACCTCTCAAGCTAGTGGATACGAACTTTTCAATGAAAATACCAAGAAATTGTTTACCAATCTTCCGGATCGAAACCTGAGCTATAGCATTCGATTTGATTCCATCGTAATTTCAGGTGAAGATACATGGTATTATAACTTCAGCAATGTTTCTTATGATACCATGTTCACCATAGAATGCACCTCATTTTATAATGAGAATTATTGTTATAAACAAAATCTTCCTTCATGGCTGGGTGCTTATGTGGTCAGCAAGCCTGACAACATATACGATTTTATAACCAATTCTGGAACAGAGATTCAGTTCATTTTCACTACTGACACCAGCAATCCACATGTATTTTATGAAGATTCTAACCAGGTATTCAGTATTTTATTCGAAACAACCGACACAATCACTTTTCTGGGAATAGCTGATTCTGCAAGATTCTATCGTATTTCGCACACCACAAGCAACGGCGTACCTATCGAGTCTTTATTACACAACCATCAAATAATCATTGGTAATGATCTTGGATTAATCAGCTTTATTAAAATAGATAAATTCCCAATTGAACTTATTCCATTTGAACTGATAGGCAATACAAATCCAGATGCTGGTTTGATTGCTTTGACACACGAAATGGTATTCGACCATCAACCCGGAGATATTATTCAGCGAAAAAGCGGGAGTTCTTCAAACAGTGGATATCCCCCAGACAACTCTTATACTCATACCCGCCATACATTTCTTTCCAGAACTGATCTGGTTGATTCAGTCATCTATAATGTAGCAAGATATCGAATCTACTCACTCTCCGGAGACATAGTGTACGATACCATTCAACTCAGTTACAGGAGAAGTAATATAATAGCACTGATACCTTTTGAGTGGACAGATCCAGCTGATGGCCTCGAGTATAAGAATAGTTTGCATAAACAGGATTTCTGTGGGCTCCAACTTTGGAATTATAAGATTGACAAAAAATTAAGGGATTATTGCCTGGAAGATAATTGTTGGAACGATATGAGCTATTTTGGGTCAGTTTTCGAATATAGAAAACAAATCGTTGTTGGATTGGGCCTTTATTCAGAGTTTACAAGCTATTATCCCCCTGGCAACGATTGGTTGGTGGATTACAATAGCCTGAATTATTTCAAAAAAGATGGTATTGAATGTGGCACCATGGTTGATCTGCCACAAAATGACGAAAAAGTTATAAAGCACCTAAAGGTTTTTCCCAACCCCACCGCCACCCATGCCTGGCTGCAGCTGCCCGAAAACTTGTCGCTTACACAGGCCCATATTGAGCTATACAGCACCACGGGTAGGCTGCTTTACAAGGCGAACCCAACAAGCCAATTCCATAGAATTGAAGTGGCGCACTTGCCCAAGGGATTGTATTTGGTGAGGTTGTGGGATGGGAAAAGGTGGTATGCGGAGAAGGTGTTAGTACAGTAGCACTGAAGACCTAGCTGGCCTAGCTGGCTATCCAATTAAATCAATTGGGTTTTTCATGATGGAGGCTGCGCGGAAGATTCTGTGCGGCTTTTTGTTTTACCCAAAAACCCCCTGCACCACTCCCCCATCATGGCTGATGGTTTGTCCGGTTACGTAACGTGAGCCTGGCGAAAGCAGCCAGAGTGCCAATTCAGCCAATTCAGCAGCTTCGCCCATGCTGCCCACAGGGATGTGTTTCTCGAACCTACTTTTAGCCTCTTCGTAGGTAATGCCTTCATTGGCAGCCTTCTTTTGGAACACCCGCTTCACAGCAGCCGTGTTATGATAGCCGGGCGCAAGAATATTTATTGTGATGTTTTGCAATGCCAGCTCACGCGACAGGGTTTTCACAAATCCAACCACCGCCATGCGAAGAGAATTGCTCAGTACCAGGTTTTCAACCGGTTGCTTAACCGAAACACTCTCAATGAAAACAACCCTGCCATATTGCTGCTGCTGCAGAAGTGGCACAATCTTTTTCACAAACGAAACCTTCCACCGCACCAATTGAAGCCATGCCTGGTCCCAATTTTCCATTTTGCTCTCCATGAACGACATGGCGGGCGGACCGCCTGCATTTATGAGTACCCCGCCCAGCCGGGTTTTGTCACACCGATCCAACACCTCATTCTGTGTGGCATCCTGTGTGATATCGCCTGCAACAGGGATGAGCCTACCCGGGTGCTGATCTGCAAAATCAACTAGTACATCATTGCTTCGGGCCACAGCTATCACAATGGCTCCTTCATTCAGCAAGCCTTCCGCAATGGCACGTCCAAATCCGCTGCCTGCCCCACATACGATAAAAAAACGATCTTTGATATTCAAATTCATACAGCTAAAAGTTTTATTCCACCAAAAGTACAAATACTGTGTGATGAGGCCTATCTGTTCAGCAAAAAGAAATTCAATATGAGCCAACATTCCATTCGTTGAACATCATTACATTATTTATGCTAATTTTGCGCTCCTGGATAAAACCCCGGAAGCTGCAAATCAATGACCAATGCTGCGCGAAAAACATTAATCAAAGGTACGGTTGCCATTGGCATATCAGCTACCTTGTGGGGTTTCGATGGGGTGGTGCTTACTCCCAGACTCTACAACCTTGATGTGAGTTATGTGGTTTTCATGTTGCACCTGTTTCCTTTCGTTTTAATGAATTTTTTTCTTTACAAGGAATACAGGCACCTCAAAACATTTACCCGTTCCGACCTGGTTACCTTTGTGCTTATCAGTTTTTTTGGTGGCGCCATCGGGACCCTGGCTATAGTGAAAGCATTGTTTTTAATGGACTTCAATCACCTTTCGGTGGTCGTGCTTCTGCAAAAGCTGCAACCCATATTTGCCATATTGCTGGCCACTACCCTTCTGGGTGAAAAACTGCGCCAATATTTTGTGATATGGGCTACACTGGCTATTATTGCAGGATACTTCCTCACCTTTGGATGGGCACTTCCCGATATGCACCAGGGCACCGAAACCATTTATGCTTCTTTGCTGGCACTGCTTGCTGCCTTCTCTTTTGGAAGCTCAACCGTGTTTTCAAAAAAGATACTCGGTAAGTTTGATTTTGTCACCTCCACCTTTTACCGGTATGGCTTTACCAGCTTGATCATGTTGATCATCATGATCGGTTTTGGTGATTTTGGCCAAATACAGGCCACCACCTCCATCAACTGGTTGTTTATTGTCATTATCGGTCTTACCACAGGCTCAGGTGCTATCTTTCTGTATTATTACGGTTTAAGAAAAATCAAAGCCATAATGGCCACCATTAGCGAATTGTTGTTTCCTGTATCAGCCGTATTGTTTGATTACCTGATCAATGACAGCCTCCTGACACCGGTACAATGGATCGCTGCAGCAGCCATGATCTATTCCATAATCCGGTTGAACAGCGCTCCCGAAAAAATTTCCTGAACAGACAGGAGGTGTCCTATCATAATTATTTTTACCTTTAGATATTGATTCATATCAGGTAAAAGGGTCTCACAGGCCTTCAATAGTTTATAATTCTTAATACCCAGGGAGGTTGTATGTCAGAAGATTTGAAACATGTATTTTCCGGAACGCTGGTCGAGGCCGGTTTTGTGAGTGAAATATTGGAAGAGAACGGCATCGGTGTGATTAGCCGGAACCCGTTGCGCGAAAGTGTGATCGCAGGATGGGCCTCAGGGGGACTATCGGATGAAACCCTTAGGCTGTTTGTAAATAAGGATGACGAGGAAAAAGCCCTGAAACTCATCGAGGAATACCTGAACTCCAGGAAATAAAATATGGAAGCCTGTCTTCAGAGGTGGTTCCTCAAAGATGGACTTATTGTCAGCTCATGCGATTTTGATCCAAAGCTCATGCATGCTGACGGAATGATCTATGAGGTGTTGCGTGTGATGGACGGCAAGCTGCTTTTTGCTGAAGAGCATATGGACCGGCTGCAACATTCATTGGCACTGGCCCGAATTGAAACAGCCGGAAAAATAACCGAATTAACGCATCAACTTAAAGAGCTGATCAGAATCAACCATGTCAACGATGGGAATATAAAAATCGTTGTGATGCCGGGACAATACAGTTCCGAAATAAAGACCGCTGCTTGGTTTATCCCACATTACTATCCAACCGAAGCCATGTACCGCAACGGCATCAGGGTATCTACACTGCAGCTTAAACGTGAAAACCCAAATATAAAAATACAACGTAGCAGCTACAGACGAAAAGTGGATCGAGCTAGAGAAATGGAGGATGTGTTTGAAATACTGCTAGTTAAGGATGGTATGATAACTGAAGGGAGCAAAACAAATGTTTTTTTTATCCGTAAAGAAGATTGTTATACAGCACCAGATAGTTTGGTGCTGAAGGGAATAACACGGGACAAAGTGACAAGGATTTGTAAAAGCAGAGGCATTCATCTGCATTTTGAGGCTGTCAGAGTGCAATATCTTCATTGGTATGAAGCTGCTTTTCTAACCGGCACTTCAACCAAGGTGCTAGGGATATCAAGCATTGATGGTCTTGCCAACTTTCAGGCAAATCATAAAGTATTGAATGAAATAATTGATGCTTACGATGATATGATCAGAAACTACCTGCGGATGAATAACAGCTCAGGAGGTTGATCCCTCAGGCATCTCGCTTAACTGACTCTTAGGCTGAGATATCTGGCATCTGTGAAATCTACCTGTCGAAAGTATAATAGATAACTCCTTTCAATTATCTTTGTGATAACAAATATTATGAACTGGCTATGCGACAACTCACCCTCTTTTTGGCATTCTTCATGGCAAGTGTTTCACTGCCATTGTCAAACCCATTAACCGCACAGCCAAATACGGTGGATAATTTTTGTATATCACCGGAGGAGGAACGGCTTACCGAGTTGATCAACACATTGCGCCGACAGCACCGCCTGCCTGAGATATCATTGTCTGCCTCCTTATCATTTGTGGCTAAATCGCATGTGGCCGACCTTCAGCAATACCGGCCCGACACAAGCATCTGCAATACAAACAGCTGGTCAGATAAAGGCATCTGGACTGCCTGCTGTTACCAGCCTTACGTCTTGAAACAAGATTGCATGTGGGACAAACCGAAGGAGCTGACATCCTATCCATACCGGGGCTACGAACTAAGTTATTTTGAAGAAGGTATAATCCATGTGGACAGTTTGTGGAAGCTGTGGCGAAACATCCCTGAAGTTGTGGATATGTTGCTTTCGCGCAATCATCATGATGACAAGAAATGGGTGGTGATAGGCGCAGGGATATCAGATAATTATGCATCCGTATGGTTAGGCCAAAGGCCGGATCCAAAGGGCAGGCCGCAGGTATGCAGCCAGGCGGGTGCCGTATTCAGGCCTCCATTCAATATCCATTTGCAGACTGCTGTAGATACCGCATCACCTGATGCAGAGCAAGCGAGCAGGTTTTACCTGATCTATGGTAGTTTTTCAGTGCTTGGCGATGCGGAAGAAGCCGTAAGAAGATATCGGAATGCAGGTTTCAATAATGCACAGGTTGTGGCAAAGGACAACCGTATTCGGGTGGCTCTTGATGTATTTCCGACACTACGTGAAGCCATGTTTGCCAAAGACAGGCTTAGTGCCTCCTATTCAGATGCCTGGATATTGAGGGATTAATTTCCTTGCAGGGAATCCTCCGTAAAGCTTTAAATTTTCTAAAACAAACGTTGACTGATTCCTATTGAAAATGTTCGGCCAAGGCTATAAAACTCATACACCTGGTTTTCTGTGTTATAGGATTTATAAACTTCTTCGAAGCTATCATTCAATAAGTTGGTTATTCATAGGTCAACTAATGTCCTGTTAGTTTTCTCAGAACTTTTGTTAAGGGCATTATTATACTTTGTACCTTATTGGGATATCATGCGATTTTAAATTAAATTACAAAGTCTCTTAGGTTCGTTAATGAAAAGGCCACATATAAGCATCCTAGAACAATCATTTTCGTTTTTCCGAACAGCAAATAAAATATTTACAGATATAAAAGCGGAGATGATCTATACCATTAAGTGTCCTTAAACCGATTAAAAAGCATAATGAAAATTATGGTGATTAAACAGATTCATTTAGACGTGAAGGACGTCAAATATCAAAAAGTAGAATATTAACTGAAACACAAATTAGAAGAAAAACAATAATCCAATTTTGAAATTTTGATATCTAGAAGATATTGTAGGCGAGTCTTAAGGTTAATTTTTTGCCGGGATTAAGAAAATTATAATACTGATCCGTTGCCTTGTAGGATAAAAAGACGGTTTCCTTGCTGGATCCGAGTACGTTATCAATTTTTAAGCCGAATGACATTTTATTGTTTTTACCAAACTTTTTATTGGCATTAAATGTCAGGCTGTGAAATGGCAGGCTATAGACGTCAGGGCGGTCAGCAATTCCCACTAGAACGAGGGTTTTTCCCTGAACGTTATAAAACAGTCCTGCTTCTAGATTTTGCCAAAACCCTTTATCACCCTGATAGGCAACACCTGCATTAACTATATATGGAGCCTGGCCAGCCATATCGCGATAATTATTAATAACTTGCCCTGCCCTGGCGGCACTTTTCCGAGATTCAAATTCAGTGGCACTCAATTCAATTCGTGATACCGTATAAGTAAAATTTCCGGAAATGTTCCAATTAATCAGGGAAACAGCAAGAAAGCCGAGGTTTTTTCTGAATTCGATCTCACTGCCAACAACAAACCCATCTCCAACATTACGTGGTTGAAAAGCACCTTTTTGTGTGAGAAATTGCACCAATTCGATGGGATTTTCAAATGATTTATAAAATGCACTTATGGAAACTGTTTGTCCATGTTCCATAAACCTTTCCCAACGCAAATCAAAATTGTTAATACTAGAAGTCTTAAGGTTTCCATCCCAAAATTCGATCCCGGCAATATCGTTGGCATCCCTAAAAAGACCACCAACAAATGTACGACTGCTAAGCGGGTCGTAAATTTCGGCAAATGACATCTCTTTAAAGGAGGGCCTGGCAATAGTTTTAGCGAAAGAAAACCTGACATTTTGTTGGTCATTCACGCTGTATATCAAGTTTATTGTCGGAAAGAAATCTAGCTGATCCAACACTGCTTCATTGTCATAAACTATAGTGCCCAATTGGTTTTGGCCTGTATAAAACTGTTTATAGTCTTCAATACGAAGACCGATTATTGAGCGTATTTTTTGATGGGGCAAAAAATGAATGGAAACATAAGCTGAACTAGTACGATTACTTGCATTGAATTGGTTTGGGTTATCAGGAATAAATGGTGCTTCAAAGGTTGTTCCACGGGAAATACTGCCACCAAGTGGCCAGAGATTCTCCTCAAATAGCAGCTCGTTCATATCTCCTGTTAAGGGCACATTCCGTATATTCAGGGTGAAAGTCCTGATTATATAGTCGCGCTCTTTGAATGTGTAGGCAGCCCCTGCTTGCAGTTTGGCTTTGCGGTTCAACAGGAAAAAATCTTTGGCAAGGTTTAATTGTGCTGATTGATTGATTTCTGATAGTTCCCTCCAAATTCGCTCCGGGAAACCGGTTTCAGTGCCGATAGCAAATTCTTCGGCGCGTTTCTCATATCGGGTAAACCTAACATCAGGGTCGTCCATTGTAGAAGCTGTTTGCGACAATCGCCAATCGACCTCAAATTTTGCCACAGGAAAAAAGTGCTTGCCATTGACAAACATATTCTTGATTGATCTTTCACTATAATCGAGGTTTTGCTGAACAGCGAAAAACTCCGAACCTTGATCGGCCCCAATATAATCAAACTTACCTGCTTTGGATTCACCGTTTTGCAATTGTAAATAATTAATCCTGATTTTTGACTTTTTCGATTTTATTGCAATACCTGCCAACCCGCCCAACAATACATTATTTTCACCATAATTACCAATTGCAGACTCACGCATCACCATTTCATATTCGTCAGGATTCGCAGGTAAACCATAGTTTCCAAACTGGGCTTCTTCATAAAACGAGGTTTCGTTTCGGTAGGTAAAGGAAAAGTTGTAGCCAATAGAGAAATCCTTTATTAACGAGAATTGATCACCAAAAGAGATCCCCAAACTATAATCCATTAAACTCTGCTGTTCGAATGATGACAAGTTGGGATTAAAGGCCCTAAGAATTTCTTTGTATCGTTCGGCGCGTTCGCCATTAGGATTGCCTATTACTTCTGTAAAAAATGGTATATCTTCAGTTGCAGGAATCACCCTCGTTCCATCATCAAAGCCAAGCCAATCAGTTTTGCCACCGGCATAGGTCAGGTAATTCGAATTGAAGTGCATTTGCGGGTTATAACCGCCACTAATGGATATGCTTCCTGTACGTACCTCAGGAAAGTCCTTTGTGCTGATATCGATTACACCTCCTGTGAAATCGGCTGGCAAATCGGCAGTAAACGATTTAACTACAATAATATTATCGATAATATTTGTTGGAAAAATATCCATTTGCAGTGTGTTTCGATCCGGATCCAATCCTGGAATATCCATTCCGTTCAAAGTTGCTTTTGTGTACCTATCACCCAGACCCCTCACATAAATATACTTACCCCCTTCCACCGAAACGCCTGTAACTCTTTTCATGGAAGCAGCAGCATCAGAATCACCAATTTTTCTGAAATTGGCAGATGAAATACCATCAATTAGGTTGGCCGACTGCTTTTTAACCATTAGGAGTGCTTCTTCTGTACGACGGATCATTTCGGCACTTACCACTACTTCCTCCAGCTGAAAATCGACACTTCGAAGCCGTATATTATCAAACAAAACAACCTCGCCATCTTTTACAGACACATCTGTAATGCTCAATGTTTCAAAAGAGATAAAAGAAACACGTAATTGATGTTTTCCAGTTGGTACGTTTAGTGAAAACTTCCCATCGAAGTCTGTCATTGTGCCTGTAGTGGTTCCTTCGAGCAGGATAGTTACTCCTGGCAACGGTTCTGCAGTTTCATCATCATAAACAGTGCCTCGAATAATACCTTCCTGCGCAATTAAGCTTCCGCTCAATAAAATCAAAACGCCAAGAATAAAGAACGACCTAGTGTTTAACATGAGAGATTGGATAATTGATTAAGGTTTACTAAACAAAGCCCGCAAGACAAAAAATCTTGCGAGCTTTGAAATATACTAAAAGTGAGAATTGAATTAAAAATCATTTAATTCACCGTTAACTTCGGCCCATGTCCAACCCACAAACTTTGTCAAATCGGCACCTACAGTATTTGCACCAAGTGCTACATTGGTAGCGTGAACATGTGTTCCGTTTTTGAACACATCAGTCATTGCAACACCTTCGGGCAATGTAACTTGCAAGTTGTTAAAAACAAGAATACCATCCTGGAAATTACTGTTTGTTGCATCTCCAGACAATGAGAAGTCGCCCCTGCCATCAGAATTTGCTGGGTCAGGAAAATTAAAGAAATATATATTCTCAAAAGTACCCCGGGCACCATCACGGAAATCACCTAATTCAGCAGTAGGATGTCCTTTAACAGAGCCATTTTTGACTGTGTGGGCTGCCAACAATGAGCCTTCAGGGCCATCTATTTCGAGTGCATGGTCGGTTGTTGGACCAGCAATGATAACAAAGTTATCCATTGTACCTGCCCAGGCCTGATCTGTATCCAGTGCATCATCACCTGAATTCCATACCAAAGCATGCTTTACACTTACAGTTCCTCCGAACCATTCTATACCGTCATCCTGGTTGGCAACTACCTCCACATATTCAATTACAGTACCCGCTCCAACACCACCAAGTGTTAGACCATTGATTTCATTACCTTCTCCGATATTTGATCCTCCATGACGAATCGAAATGTAGCGGATAACACCAGAATTATCATTAGGGTCGGTACCGCCATAGAGTCCATTTTGATCAGACGGGGGAACGCCTTCAATTTGCACTGCCTCAGCATCTGCAGAGATTGGTGCTTTACCCAACACAAGCAAACCTCCCCACAAACCATCAATGTCAGGATCGAGGTTGGGACTGGCTATCTGTCCGGGCATGATTTCATCAGCCACGCTGGTAAAAATAATGGGTGCATCGGCAGTTCCTTCCGCCATCAATTTGCCACCACGGGCAATTAACAAGGCTGTGGCATTGGCACCGGTAC
>CALAZZ010000033.1 GCA_937926515.1 uncultured Bacteroidales bacterium
GGGGCGAAGCAATCCTGTGGATTAACCTTCTGCGTGTTTGAAGGATTCCCTTTAACCCGGAAGGGTTCCTTTTACGTCTTGCTGTTAGGGCACAAAAGGACAATCTTGTTCTTTAAAGCATAAAGAACCAAATGCCTTTCAGCAAATGATTGCCAGCCCGCTCTTGAAAAATACCGCAAATCCAGGCAAAGTAGTGCCTCGTCGTGCCTCCTCGGCAAACATTCCGCCCTCCTTTGTCGGGCGGATGCCTTTGCCGGATTTACAGGTATTTTCCAATTCACTCCTCTGCGGCACCGCATTTGCTGTGGCCAACGCGCCAGGCGGAATACGGTCTTGCTTTAGAAACAATGGTCTTCCATTGATCTTTCAAGGGTTAATTACAAAACGTATCAAACTTACCTTAAATGCCAGGGATTTGCGAGTCCCAAAAAGGAGTGAGCAGCACTCCTTTATAGGGCGAAGCAATCCTGTGGATTTACCTTCTGCGTGTTTAAAGGATTCCCTTTACCCGAAAGGGTTCATTATATGTCTTGTTGTTTCGACAAAAACTATCTGCAAAGAGTGAACCACGATCCATCGACCTTAAATTCTTTTCATTGCAAAACAAGGTGACTTACCATGTGGGATGGCCTCACGAGCGATCCGGAAGGCAGGTGCGGTTAAACTGCATCCGTGGTAGATGTAAAAATCATTTTACCACCCTGAATTGAATATTAATGACCCTGCCGGCTTGGATCGCGCAAGGGGTAAGGCGCCGTAGCTTTTGCTTGAAAGGAATTTTAAGTCTTGATCTTTTGCAACTTTTGGATCAAACCAAAAGTTGGAGAAAACATTATTTTCTAGGCGCTGGCTTTATTTGAAAATGCTTTTCAATTGGAGGGTTTGGAAGCCCTGATGCATTAAACTTACCATCAATGCCAGGGATTTGCGAGTCCCAAAAAGGAGTGAGCAGCACTCCTTTATAGGGCGAAGCAATCCTGTGGATTTACCTTCTGCGTGTTAAAAGGATTCCCTTTACCCGAAAGGGTTCATTATATGTCTTGTTGTTTCACCAAAAGGACCATCTTGTTCTTTAAAGCATAAAGAACCAAATGCCTTCAGCAAATGATTGCCTACCCGCTCTTGAAAAATACCGCAAATCCAGGCATAGTAGTGCCTCGTCGTGCCTCCTCGGCAAACATTCCGCCCTCCTACGTCGGGCGGATGCCTTTGCCGGATTTAAAGGTATTCTCCAATTCCTCCGCCGGTGGGCAGACTAGCTCCTCTGAGGCACCGCATTTACTGTGGCCATCCCGCCAGTTGGAATACGGTTTTGTTGTAGAAACAAGATTCTTTCCATTGACCTATTTGTAATGTTCGTAGGTATTCAATAAGGGTTAAGCTAAGCAGCGGGCAGGCCTGCCCCAATACGAAGCTGGCGGGAGGGAATCAGAAAATACGTAGAAATCCGTGAACGTGAGCGTCCGACCTAAGTCGGACGGTCATCCCGACGGTAGTTGGCCGTTCACTGGATTTCAAGTATTTTCTGAGGGCGGGAGGAACTTATTGGGGCGCTGGTTTTGCTTCTTTTGACTAAACAAAAGAAGGTAAATTGAAGCTTGGAGAAACGACAAACGGTGATGCTATAAAATCAAAAGAATCTATTGTTCTTTAAAGCATAAAGAACCAAATGCCTTCAGCAAATGATTGCCTACCCGCTCTTGAAAAATACCGCAAATCCAGGCATAGTAGTGCCTCGTCGTGCCTCCTCGGCAAACATTCCGCCCTCCTACGTCGGGTGGATGCCTTTGCCGGATTTACAGGTATTTTCCAATTCACTCCTCTGCGGCACCGCATTTGCTGTGGCCAACGCGCCAGGCGGAATACGGTCTTGCTTTAGAAACAATGGTCTTCCATTGATCTTTCAAGGGTTAATTACAAAACGTATCAAACTTACCTTAAATGCCAGGGATTTGCGAGTCCCTAAAAGGTATGCGCAGCAAACCTTTTAGGGGCGAAGCAATCCTGTGGATTAACCTTCTGCGTGTTTGAAGGATTCCCTTTAACCCGGAAGGGTTCATTTGATGTACTTGTGTTTCAGCAAAAACAAACTGCAAAGAGTGAACCGCGCCCCATCGACCTTAAATTCTTTTCATTGCAAAACAAGGTGACTTACCATGTGGGAAGGCCTCACGAGCGATCCGGAAGGCAGGTGCAATTTAACTGCATCCGTGGTAGATGTAAAAATCATTTTACCACCCTGAATTGAATATTAATGACCCTGCCGGCTTGGATCGCGCAAGGGGTAAGGCGCCGTAGCTTTTGCTTGAAAGGAATTTTAAGTCTTGATCTTTTGCAACTTTTGGATCAAACCAAAAGTTGGAGAAAATATCATTTTTAAGGCGCTGGCATAAGTTGCTAATGCATATTAATTTGAGGGGATGGAATCCTTGTTGCATAAAAATCACCTTCAATGTCAAGAATTTGCGAGTCCCGAAAAGGAGTGAGCAGCACTCCTTTATAGGGCGAAGCAATCCTGTGGATTAACCTTCTGCGTGTTTAAAGGATTCCCTTTAACCCGGAAGGGTAAGTTTTTGCCCTTGTGTTTCAGTAAGAACTAACTGCAAAGAGTAAATACCACCCCATCAACCTAAAAACACTTGATCTTTTGCTACTTTAGGGTAAGTTGGAGCAAAGCGCAAATCCCAATTATTTCATCCGGGATAATAATTTAAATGAGGATTTTTAAGGGTGTCCTGCCCGGAAAACTAAACCTAATCTGTTTAGAATTTAAATTTAAGTACCCTATATCATTATTCGCTGCTTATCAATAATGTAAGGTTTTCCCCTACACCCCTTTTTCTAGTTGCCATATTGAGACATTGCCCACCTTCCGTTTTCAAGGGATCATGTCCTGTTGAATTCAAAAAATTGAATTAATATTAATCATAAATATTTATATATCAATACACTCAATGCTTATGTGGAATCCTTAAAAAAGCATTACAAATTCCCGGAATATATTTTCCCGATTGAACAAATATCAAGAAAGTAAATATTAATATCAAATTTCCCCTACATGCATTGTCAGGTTTTACTGACATTGTACAAGTCCAAACATTCTGATCTTTGATTTAGTAAAAATGAGTGAAAAAATGCAATAATACCGTAAGCAAAAATCTTTGAAAACAACAATGAGCGTATGTGGTACAAGATATAACAGCATAAAAGGAATAATATTTTTATTTAATCTAAATAACACACAATATGCTGAATATGAATTGCTCCGCAATAGCTCAGAATCTCAACAATCAAAGGGATTGTAAAATAAATTGTGAATGGTGGTGAGGTTTTGCATACAAATGGTATTAATAAAACACTTTGCATCGGCTAAAACGGCTGATGTAATGAAAAAAAGACCAAAAAAGGATGAACAGAGCACTGGCAAATAAACAATCTCTATTTGTTAATGACCCTAATTCCTATCCAAATAGTGAAGGACAGCAAATATGCTATACGGTTTATAATAAGCATGATGAAATAATAAACCGTTTGAGCAAGGATTTGACTGCAACCTTTTCTTTTCCAATGCGTAAACGGCATTACGCTCGTTAGTCGGATCTTTTTATCCCTAATAGAAGTAAAAAATATGATTGAATTCTACCTGAATATCAAGCCACAGCTGCCCCCCGCCACTTCCAAACAGGAATATGGCTCCGGTGCGTACAAAGCTGTTGCCCAACTGCTAAACCTTGGGTTCAATCAGTCGTGGCAGGTATTGCATCATAAACAAACCCTGCCAATGTATTCAGATAATTCAAGCATGAGCCACCGGGCTTTTGTAAACTTATATCAATGTGGTTGTAAACAAAATAAATGGCCGATGGATTAAAAATACCGACCCCCTACATATCATCCCCTTGCGGGAACATTGTTAAAAAGCCCGCAAATCGCCTCAACACTTGGCCTTCCAACAGCAGTGCGAGCAAATTTTTAGTACCTGTACATACCCCACCTAAAGCAAACCTACCTATATTATTTCTGATTAACATTTTGTTTTTCAGCTCATTAAATATATTTGCAAATCTTAGCCCAACTGATCTCCCTGAAAGAAAATCCCGCAATTCGAATTCATCATCCGGTCTACACACTGAAAGTGAATATCTTATAGGAAATGTTAATAACTTATCCGATCACCATGATGCGATTGCAATGCATACAGCTTTGCTGCTCAATTGTACGCTGGAGATCACATCACAACCCAATTCAGCCTCAGGCTGTATTAATGGAAGTGCCTCTTTTTCAATCACTGCAACATCAAGTGGAGAGGAAATAAGTTATCAATGGGAAAGAAGTACCAATAACGGTGCTAACTGGACCAATGTGCCCAACGGAGGAAACTACGCGGGCGGAACCACCAGCAACCTCATCGTATCTGATTTGACTGCTGTTATGAACAACTACAGATTTCGCTGTAAGCTTGAAACCAGTTGTGCTGACGAAATCACCTCTGATTGGGTATTATTAACAGTTAATCCATTACCTACTGCCGTCATTTCAGGAAACCCTTCAATCTGCAGTGGAGGCGAAGCCACACTGAATATTGATCTGACCGGAACAGCTCCCTGGAGTGTGATCTACTCCGATGGCACCAATTCTACAGTGATCGACAACATCAATTCAAGCCCTCACGCCTTCATGGTGAACCCATCATCCACCACCTCCTATATCATCGAAAGCGTAACCGATGCTAATGGCTGCTCCAATACCGGTAGTGGCACTGCCTATGTATATGTGCTGCCACAACCTGTGGCACCCGGCTTGACCAAAAACCCTGACGCATCCTCAGTTTGTACAGGGCAGACCCTTACCGTTTCCGCCGGTTCCGGATCGGGTGGCACCGGCACTGTTACGGATGAATTCAGCTTCTCTGTTGATAATGGATCGACGTGGAGCTCATGGTCCACAAGCATTCCCAGCTTCGAAGCTGAAGCAGGCACCAACCTGATCCGCAGCAGAAGAACAGCTACAGCCTCCGGTTGCAACGAGTCAACATATAATGTGGTCAGTTGGACTGTTGTGGCGCAACCTGCTGCACCGGCAATTACCAAGATACCTGATGTAAGTGAAGTTTGTGAGGGACAAATATTGACTGCTTCCACTTCTGCCGGATCAGGAGGTGCCGGAACAACAGCGGATGAATACAGCTATTCCACCAATGATGGTGCTGACTGGAGCAGCTGGTCTGCTACCGTGCCCGCTTTTGATGCGGTGACAGGTGTAAACTCCATCCGCAGCCGCAGGATAGCCGGCGGGCCTGGATGCAATACTTCCGACTACAACACAGTAAGCTGGACTGTCGTACCCCAACCACAACCACCCGTCCTTACAAGAATACCTGATGAAGATGAAGTGTGTGCAGGACAAGTACTAACCGTTTCTTCATCTTCGGGCTCCGGTGGTACCGGAACCACAACGGATGAATACAGCTATTCCACAAACAACGGCAGCAGCTGGAGCAGCTGGTCAACATCGGTGCCCAGCTTTGCTGCCGTCACCGGAACAAACATCATACGCAGCCGCAGGACCGCCACCGGAACGGGCTGCAACGAATCAACCTACAATACTGCGAGCTGGACCGTGGTGGATCAACCCACGGCGCCGGATCTGACCAAAGACCCAAATGTGTCTGAAGTCTGTGCCGGCCAGGTCTTGACCGTT
>CALAZZ010000034.1 GCA_937926515.1 uncultured Bacteroidales bacterium
TATATATCTCTGTTGCTGAGCCTAACACTTGGATCATCATCACAGATGCCATGGGTCAGCGTGTGTATCGGGATCTAGTCGAAGATGGAAGGGCTATGATCGATCTTACGGCGCTTGGCAGGGGAGTGTATTTTGTTACTATGAAAAATGGCCACCGCAAAGGGGTGAAAAAATTGGTAATCAATTGAGCCGTATTAAATTTGAAGTCACTTAATGAACGATTTAGTATTTTTGAGGCAAATTCAAGCTTGTGATACGATTGATGTTATTCCTTGCAGTGGCCTTATATTCCTGTACCGGACCACCACCGAACAAGCAAAACGGGAAACCTAAGGCTGCTGAAGTAGCCGAAAGTCTGTTCAATATGGAACATAGACATACACTGTATGATGGCCGTTCAGTGTTTATTGGCATCAATCATTCAGCTGATACCATCATAATTCCACAATCCAGCTTGCTGTTGTTGGTGGATGGCGACACCTTGCTTTCACGGGAATACTATGGATACTTGAAGCTGCTCGATCCGGAGAGCTATGGTATTACCAGCCCCATACCCACCACGGAAGATGTGGTTCTGGCCATTGGGGGAGAGTTTGCCGAAACGGGCAGTTTTGTTTATGTGATAGCCACTGATGAAGCATATTTGTTGTATGAACTTAAAATAAGTCCGAAAGACGGTGCAAGAAATATGGCGGAGCTGATCAGTTTGTTCTGAAATTAGTCATGCGGGAGATCACTACCATCCAGGCCAATGATTTTAATCTTCAAATGATCAGAAGATGCGGAGCCATACACTTTTCAAGCCCATTATGGCATCATAATCAAAGGTTACAGCAAGCCTTTTTTGGCAATACTTCAACTTAAAGATTTTGAAGATGGGGGTTATTTTTTCTTCCCAGGCATGAAAATGGTCACATAACCCCAGCGGTCAACAGCATAATCAATAGAATTGCCTTGTCCGTCAGTGGCTGTAAAACTACCTGTTATTTGTACCTCTACAGGACCCAGATTGGCTAAAGCTTGCACCACCTCGCTGTTTTGTATGGTTTCGCGGTCCACATAAACAAACAGGTTGTCATCAATTGTACAATACCACACATGGTAGGCCTGTGTAACATAGTCACCACCGAAGTACACTGCCACCTCATGGGACGAAACAGTATAACCGGCTGGAAGATACAATGAATAGAAGCACTGCACTTTTACCCAGTTTCCCTGTGCGTTAAGGTTGATCATATCAGGTGCCACACTCATGGTTTGGGCCTGTACATGTGATGTAAAAATTGTCAAAAATATGCCCAGGGCCAATACCAGCCTTAGAACAATTCCTTTTGAATTCATTTGACTTTGTTTTATTTGGTTTAACCTATCAAAGGTAATTCATTCTAACAGCAATGTCAATTAATAATTAACTGATTTAGATCAGGTTTATGATGACTCTGCAACAGCTTCGGCATGACATAAAGTCCCCTGTCATGGAGCTAAAACCCGATGCTGTTTTGGAACCGGTTAAGCTTATTAAGTAAGTTACCAAATAATTATTACAGCAAAGCGTAGCATTATTAAGCATCTTCCTTTAAGGCGCACCCTCATCAGCAACTCCGTTATTGCTGAAACTACCAACCCGCTCGGCCATATTGGCTTTCAAGTTCAGTGCATACAACCACGAGTCCATAAAATGCAGGTTTCCGTAGGGGAACATTTCAGCCAGCTCCTCCTGATATACCATGGCAGGATCCACATCGGGGCAGATCAGGTAGTGCTCTTTAATATAGGCTCCAGTAAAATGCGGAACGGTATCATATTGACCCTTCTCCCTGTTGTAGCGAACGATGCCCATATGCTCTTCTTTGTTGGCCGGAGTGTTGTCGGTTTTCCAGTTGAGCGGGTTGATGCACACCACCGACCTGTTTATTGATGGCGATTTGGCATCGAGGGTGGTCAGTGAATTGTACATAATGATCACCCCGGTGTCATCGCTGCCTTTGGCAGGAATTATATGGCTTGGGAAAGCTTCCAGTTCTTCAACGGTAATTTGCCAACCGATGAGATAGGCGGCCACCATCAGACCAAACTGTTCATCTGTGATGTGATGTTTCAACAACTCTAGCAATACTGCCGAACCCTGGCTATGGCCCAGAAGCAGAAATGGCCTACCTTGATTATAATTGGTCATATAATGGTTGAAGGCATCGGCAATATCTTCGACCGGAATGGTGCTGTGATGCTCCATCAGCGCCGGATCAGCCTGGTAGGCATCCATGGTGCGTTGCCGGTAGAAAGGTGCAAAAAAATTGTAATCGTCTGCCGCATACACCTGTTGGTTGAAACGCTGGTTGCCCAGGGCGGCATCGCGCTCATGCTGCTGGCTTACGTCGGTGAAGTATAAACTTTGGCCTTCCTCGTTGGTGCTGCTGTTTCCAAGGGTGGGATACACATAGAAAATATCGGCAGCCTTGGTTGTTTGCCCGGCAGGGTCGAGATACCAATAGGTAGTCATGCTGTAATCGGGAGCCTGTGGGATAACCAATTCCTTTGATGCAGGTTGGTTGCAACCGATGAAAAACAGAAAGAGATAAAGAAATAGTATTGTTGGTTTCATAAATAGTGTATTTGATGCGAATGGCATTGGTTTCAGCAAAAATAGGAATTGAATGCTTTATGCTGTCATTTCAATCCACAGTTTTCCTTGTATATCTGCCTTTCAATTGCTAATTTTGAACAAAACCAAAATACCATGTTAAACCCTCGCCTATCCAATAACCTTTTTGCGGTTATTTCGACCATGTTGCTGTTTGCCTGCTTGCTTTTTTCGGCTTCCATCCATGCACAAAAGGTAAAAGATCACGGCCCCTGGGAGGAGTATATCTACACTGAAAAAGCAAATAGGTTGGGCCTGATCACAATGATTGGCGTTGATTTTATGCCAAGCAAATTTGATGCTTTTGAGCGGCTATTGGGGGAGCATAACACTGACCTGATTAACAATACCGATGGAAATTTAAACATCGAAATGGCACTCACCTATCGGAATTTTTTTGCCGGTATAGCTTATGGCTTTGGCGAGGTAAATGATCATAAGCATGATGAGTTGAAGATTGATTTCCGCACCACCCAGTTTGGCCTGCAAGCGGGTTACAACCTGGTGGATGGCAGCAGGCTTTTGCTGGGTCCCCGGTTCGGATTGAAATGGAACCGTTTCCGACTGCTCAATTATGACAAGGACCGACGCATCGACCTGGAAGAATACAT
Organism: uncultured Bacteroidales bacterium; assembly: GCA_937926515.1. Lineage (GTDB taxonomy): Bacteria > Bacteroidota > Bacteroidia > Bacteroidales > F082 > CALAZZ01. Next base: position 3,253 of record CALAZZ010000034.1, read on the forward strand.
CAAGCAGCGCGACCTCGACCTACGCCTTAACCAGGCCACCGGATTTGCCGGACTTAATATTGCCCTCAAGCTATATGACAACAACTTGCTTGGAACTGATTATTGGGCCATAGGCATGTATGGGGGTTACAATTTCAAGCTGCACGACCTGCCCCTGATGTATTCGCGTGGCAACAGGCTTATGGGCAATTATAAAATAGGCATGAGCGACTTCAGCTTTGGCTTTTATTTTGCCTGGGTGTTGGATTGATCAGGGTTGTGACAAAGGGCTTTGCTACATTGTTGGTTAAAAAACCCTGCTGTCTTTGGTGATCCAATCGCAGATAAAATCCGTGCAAATCCGTCCAACCCGTGCGGTGCCCTGCGCTGCCCTGAGTTTATCGAAGGGAGTCAGGCCGAAGGGTCATCCGTGTGCAAAAAAATGAAAAGAAAAATGAAAATCAGTTGAATACCTATATGGCGCTATGTTCAACAATTGGCTGATTAGGAACACGGATAATGCTGATGCAACGGATCATCGCAGATAAAATCCGTGCAAATCCGTCCAATCCGTGTCATCCGTGTGCTATAAATATCAACCACCATGAAAATATGAAATCATAAAGAAGGCCTGTAATGTTAATTTGTGGTTCGCAGAATGAA
>CALAZZ010000035.1 GCA_937926515.1 uncultured Bacteroidales bacterium
GATTTCTCCCTTCAGCACTTCGCTGCGCTACGTGCTTTCGGTCGAAATGACCGGGCCGGTTTAAAATAAGAATAAACTAATAATTATTTCGCCACTACTTCCCATTCCGCTTCACGCTCTTTGGCTTTTTGATCCCAAGCAGGAAGGATCTGCTCTTTAAAAATGCGTTTCTCTTCACGGAGTTGATCCATTGGTAAACCAATGAATTCCTGGGCTTTAGCCTTGGTTGTAATATCAGGGTATGGAATTTCGTGGGATATTCCTTTTGAAGCGAGCACCCGTGCAAGCATCACACGTGCTTCCTGTGCGTAGTTTACGGCTTTGCCAAGGATGCGTCCACTTTCAACAGGTGCGTGGAAGGATCCACCATGCGAAGCAGCAATATAATCCCAGTACCATTGCCCGGCCCTGATCTTGTATAGAATATCTTTCATTTCAGCATCGGTTGCACCGGCATCCCAGGCAGCTTTGGCTTCAACATGGGCACGAACCAATAATTTCTCAGCTTGCTTGCGTACTTCTGCAATTTTATTCTGCCGGTCAACCACGTTTTTGATCAGGGTTGACTCGCTCTCGCGATGACAGGTCTGGCAGGCTTGCGAAATATATTTCAGTGGGGAAGTCACGTGGTGATTTGAATATTTCAAGCCACCTTCGCTTACATAAGGCATATGACAATCGGCACAGCTCACCCCGCGCTCGGCATGGATACCCGTAGTGTAAATTTCATAATCCGGATGCTGTGCTTTGATGATGGGTGCTTTGCTGATGGCATGCGTAAAATCAGCAAAATCAATATTGTCGAAATATTCAAGCATCGCCTCAGCAGTTAGTCCCTTATGCCAGGGGAAGACCAGGTAATTGGCACCTTCTGCTCCCGGATATTTCTTATCAAAATAATATTCAACATGGCATTGGGCACAAACCAATGATCTCATCTCCTGATGTGTGGCCTGAGTGATATCTTTGCCCATCACTTCGAATGCTTCAATAAGTCCGGGGCGTGAAATGGCAAGGTCCATGGTTTCAGGGTTGTGGCAATCGCTGCAACCAATGGAGTTGTGAATCTCATGTCCGAGGTTGGCCCAGGTTGTGTTGTAAAACTCCCCTACGCCCATTTGATTCATCATCCGGGGCACGTCAGGGCTTTTGCAGGTCCAGCATGTGCTGGGCTGGCCAACGTCAGGTGACATGGGCCCATAGGTCCTGAGGGTGTTGCGCGTATCTTCAACGGCATAGGAGTGTCCCCTACCCTGGTTGTAATCGCGCGAGAAAGCATAGCCAGCCCATAGCACCACTAGTTCAGGGTGCTCTCCCAACATATCCATCATGGCATTGCCGCCGTGAGGTGTACGAAAATCGGTTTGCTGCGTTTTGCGATACGATTCATATTGCCAGGGATAATTCTTACCCCAGACCTCATTGCGGGGTTCAAATTCATTGATTTTGACTTGCGGAGCATAAGCAAAGATGGCTTCGGCACGCCTTTCAGTAATTGAGGCTACCAATAGCCCTAATGCAAAGACAACCACAAGTGTGAGGGTAAACAATATCCAGTTTACCAATGGACTACGCTTTGATTTTTCAGTTGTGCTCATAATTATTGGTTCTATGTGTTAATTTTTATCTTTATTTACTCTTTCTCTAAGCCATTGAGGCACAGGTGACGATGGCAAGGGGACGCGGGCATAGGGTGTGCTTGACAGGCTTTTCACAGTACCATGAGGCACTTCTCTATGACAATCCCAGCAAAGCCTATCCTTAAACTTTTCATGGAATGCCTGTGTCTGTGACAGAAGTTTTGAATCCGTGATCAAGGTTGAATGACAGCGTATGCAATTTTCTTGTACAACGTTTATGCCTGCCTGGTGAATAAAAATATTCTGAGGTTCAAGCCTGAGGGTGAACATGGTTGCATGTCGCGCACCGTCCATTGCCTTGAAATAATAGGTACGGAAAATATTATCATGTGGTACGTGGCAGTCGTTGCAGCTCGCATGCTCGCGGTGTGAACTATGCTGCCAGGTGGCATATTGCGGGGCCATAATGTGACAATTGACGCAGGTGGCCGGAGAATCTGAAAAATAAGAAACTGCCCTGCTGGCATAAGCGGCATAGATCAATAATCCGGCAACTGCCCCTAAAAGAATCACGACAGGCACCCTCCATTGCTGTGGTGGGATTAGTAACTTTAACAATCTCTTCATCAAAGCAATTATTTAAGTAATTGAGTATTGAAATTCTTTTA
>CALAZZ010000036.1 GCA_937926515.1 uncultured Bacteroidales bacterium
ATTGTTACTGATGGTGTTTTCTCAATGGATGGCAATGTGGCGCCCATGGACAAAATAGTCGAACTTGCCGATAAATATGATGCAATGGTTATGGTTGACGAATGCCATTCAGCTGGTGTAGTTGGTGCTACTGGACGCGGTGTGACAGAGCTATTTAATCTGAGCGGAAAGGTGGAGATCATCACAGGTACATTGGGCAAGGCATTTGGAGGTGCCATTGGAGGTTTCACCACAGGCAAGAAAGAGATCATTGAGTTTTTAAGGCAGCGTTCTCGTCCTTATTTGTTCTCAAACTCACTACCTCCATCTGTGGTCAATGCCGGAATTCGAATGTTTGATATGATGAGTGAAACCTCTGAACTGCAAGATCGCTTGCATAGTAATACAGATTATTTTATTGATCAACTTAAAGACGCCGGATTTGATATTAAACCTACCAAATCAGCCATATGTGCAGTCATGTTATATGATGCTGTTCTGGCAAAGAAAATGGCAGAAAACTTATTGGATGAAGGAATTTACGTCATAGGATTTTCATTTCCGGTTGTACCAGGGGGAGAAGCACGAATCCGCGTTCAACTATCAGCCGCTCATACCAAAGACCATATGGATAAAGCCATTGCGGCTTTCACGAAAGTTGGAAAACAATTAGGTGTAATCAATTAACCTATTAGCTCAAGAGTTGAATATGATCTTTGGTATAGGAACGGATATTATAGAAGTTGCCCGAGTGGAACAACACATGAAAAACGGTGATCGCTTTCTGGAAAAGATATTTACCCAGGTTGAGCAAGCCTATGCCGAGTCCAAAGCATTTAAATATCAACACTATGCAGCCCGTTTTGCGGCTAAGGAAGCTTTTTTCAAAGCCTTGGGAACAGGCTATCGTTATGGGATGGCGTTTCATGAAATTGAAGTTATCAATGATAAATTGGGGAAACCTGTAATAACGGTACATGGCAAAGTGAAAGAATATTTGGATAAGCAGGGGGTAGTTCAAATTCATCTTTCCATATCACATGTTCGTGAAATGGCAAATGCTTTTGTGGTGCTAGAGATATAGAAAACAGTTAAATGTATTTTTTGCTTACTTAATCTGGACACAAGGACAATGCAAGTGCAATATGATCTCTTATTACTAAATGTTTAAGGGAAGGTGTTTGACTGCATATAAAATGACCATGCTAATGAAGAATACACTGTGTTTCTTAGCTTTGATGTTAAGTTCACAATTGTTGATCGCACAGTTTGATACGTTTTTTCATGACCAAACTTTAAGGATTGATTATACCCATGCCGGAACTGCTACCCAAGAATGGTATGCATTGGATCAAATTCTTGCAGAACCCTTCTGGGGTGGATCAAAAACAAACCTAATTGACACCTTGTATTTTGGGAAGTATTTTTTTGAGGCTTTTGATAAGCATACCGGAGAATTGATCTACTCGAGAGGCTATGGAAGCCTTTTTGGTGAATGGCAAACAACAGATGAAGCCGGATACCGAAGCCGAAGTTTTCAGGAAACAGTCATCATGCCGTATCCAAAACATGAAACAGTAATTGTTTTCAGCAGTCGCAACCGGCAAGGGATTTTGGATTCGATATACAGTTTAACTGTTGATCCTGATGACTATTTTATCAAAGCTGTGCAACCCAAGAAATGGCCGGTTTTTGAATTGGAGATCAATGCCCCTACTGAACATGCTGTTGATATCGTGCTGTTGCCTGATGGATATACAGCTTACGAAATGGATAAATTTATTCATGACAGCCAAGTATTTGCTGAAGGACTATTTTCCTTTCAACCGTTTACCTCCTTGCGTGAAAAGTTTAATATTCGTTTGGTATTGGCTGTTTCAAATGAAAGTGGCGCCATCATGCCTGCTGATTCAATTTGGCCTTCCACATTGCTGTCCTCGTCTTTTTATACTTTCGACAGTGAAAGGTACTGTATGACAGCTGAGCATAAGAAAATACGTGATCTTGCTTCCCATGTACCTTATGATCAAATCTTTGTGTTGTTGAACACCGAAAAGTATGGTGGTGGTGGGATTTATAATTTTTATTGTCTTAGCACCGTAGATCATCCGTTGTTCTCAAAAGTAGCTGTTCACGAGTTCGGACATGGTTTTGCCGGCCTGGGAGATGAATATTTCGACTCATCAACAGCATATGAAGATTTTTACAACCTTGAAATTGAACCATGGGAACCAAACCTGACCACCTTGGTTGATTTCGGCAAAAAGTGGACATACCTGATAGAGCCGGATACACCGGTGCCCACACCTGATACAGAGGAGTATAATGATCATATTGGCGTATTTGAAGGTGGCGGGTATGTTTCTAAAGGGATGTATCGATCATCACGAAACTGCCTGATGAATAGCTTCGAAAGTAGTACATTTTGTGCTGTATGTAACGAAGCTATTAAGAAAATGGTACGGTTTTATACTGATTAAGAACTAACATATACTCAGCTGTTTCTCTTTGAGTTTTAAAGGAAAAACAGTATTTTTGCAAATTAGATGTTAATTAATTAACAAATAATATTCACTAACTAGATTAATATAAACATATATGAAAATCAGCCATTTAGAACAGATGTTCGAGGTTTTGAAAAGCAGGAAGAAAAAACGTTTGATAGCTGCGTTTGCAAATGATGAGCACTCGATCAGTGCAGTGAACGCAGCCATAAATCTTGGTATTGTTGAGGGCACCTTGGTGGGCGACCAGCAAATCATTGAAAAGGTGTGCAAAGCACTTAACATTGAGACCGGAAAATTTCGTGTCGTGCATGAACCTGATGAAATGAAAGCTGCCCGAAAAGCGGTGGAACTTATTAATAAGGGCGAAGGTAACCTGCTTATGAAAGGCTTGGTAAGTACGGATAAATACATGCGTTCAATACTCGATAAGGAAAATGGATTGATGGACAAGGGTGCTGTGCTCAGCCATGTCACCGTTATGGAGAATCCAAATTACCACAAACTGTTAATTGTTGGTGATGTTGCTATTATACCTGCTCCCGAACTGCCTGAGAAGATTGCCATTACCAATTACCTTATACATACAGCACATTCGCTCGGAATAGAGAGGCCAAAAGTTGCGCTCATTGCAGCTTCTGAAGTGGTTTCTCCCAAGATACCCGCCAGTGTAGATGCCGCAGTCATTTGCAAAATGGCTGATCGTGGACAAATTAAAGGCGGCCTCATTGATGGTCCTTTTGCTCTTGATGTGGCCATTGATAAAGAAAGTGCTGAAATTAAAAAAGTGTCTGGCGAAGTGGCGGGAGATGCTGACTGTCTTGTTTTTCCAAATATTGAATCAGGAAATGTGTTTTATAAAGCAAATACAAAGCTCGCTAATGGCGAACAAGGAGCGATTGTGGTAGGTGCAAGGGTACCGGCAGTGCTTTCTTCAAGAGGCGACAGCACGAAAACCAAGCTGTATTCTATTGCCCTTGCTGCTTTGACGGCACCTTAACAGCCAACTAATCTATCTATAGCGATTTCTATTTAGCTGTTCCCTATGGAAAATATTGAAAATGTTCGGATACTAACCATCAACCCCGGATCAACCTCCACCAAATTTGGAGTATTTGCTGGAACTGATGCATTATTTATTAAAAACATCAGTCATTCAAAGGAAGAACTGGCAAAATTTGATAAGATCACCGATCAATTTGTTTTCCGTAAAGATTTAATCATTAAACAATTAGAACAGGAAGACATTGAGCTTGAAAACATAAGAGCAGTCGTGGGCAGGGGTGGATTGCTTAAACCTATTGAATCCGGCATTTATGCGGTCAACGAATCCATGTTGCAAGACCTGCGCCACAGCCCATTAGGTGAACATGCCAGTAATCTCGGTGGGTTGATCGCCTTCGATATTGCACGCTCACTTCCAAAAGCAAAAGCATATATCGCAAACCCTGTGGTAGTGGATGAATTGGATGATATTGCTCGAATATCAGGCCATCCTCTTTTACCTAGAATATCCATTTTTCATGCACTGAACCAAAAAGCGGTTGCAAGACAGCATGCCAAATTTATCATGCGTAAATATGAGGAACTAAACCTCATCGTAGTTCATCTGGGTGGAGGAATAACAGTCGGTGCACACAAACATGGCAGGGTAGTGGATGTAAACCAGGGGCTGGATGGTGATGGCCCTTTTTCGCCTGAACGTACAGGCACATTACCTGTAGCTGCCCTTACCAGGCTTTGCTTCAGTGGTAAATATACTGAAAAACAAATATTGAAAATGATCAAGGGTGAAGGCGGACTTGTTGCCTATCTTGGAACAAACAGTGCCTATGAAGTTGAACAGCGGGTTCAAAAAGGTGATAAGCAAGCAACGCTTATTTACAATGCCATGGCCTATCAGGTAGCTAAGGAAGTGGGTGCCATGGCTACCGTGTTGCGTTTTGATGTTGATGGCATTTTAATTACCGGTGGCATAGCCCACGATAAGTATTTTTTGAATCAAATCATCGAAAGGGTTCATCGGATAGCACCCGTGCATGTTTACCCCGGAGAGGATGAATTAAAGGCATTAGCCATGAATGGGCTTCGCGTTCTTTCAGGTGAGGCACAAGCAAAAATATATAATTGAACCCCCTGAATACCCGCTATTTATAATCTTTCTAAATTATTCAAAGCCAGAAATTGATAATTTTTTATATGTAGATTTGTCGATTGGAAATTGTTTTTCCAAAGTATGTTATGGTTATTTAATACTTGAATATTTTATAGAGCTGATCTTAATCCCCTAAATCAAATAATATGAGAAAATCAATTTTTACCCTTTTGTTTTCAATGATCATGCTTATTTTATCTGCACAGCAGATTGACCGTGAAATGGTGTTGCTCGAGATTGGCACAGGCACATGGTGTGTTTATTGCCCCGGTGCAGCCATGGGTGCTCATGATCTGCTTGAAAACGGCCATCCGGTAGCAGTTATTAAAAACCATAATGGAGATGCTTACGCCAATGTTTATTCAAACGCAAGAAATTCATATTATGGGATTTCGGGTTATCCAACCACATTTTTTGATGGTCAGAACCCTACTGTTGGAGGAAGCCCCAACCAAAGTTTGTATACCCAATTTCTGGCAAAAGTTAACCAACGATTAAACTTCCCGACTTCATTTAAAATAGACATTTTTGGTGAACAATACTGGAATGATTATTCAATTACACTGCGTGTTGAAAAGGTTGCCGATTACCAAATGAATAACATTGTAGTGCATTTGGTCCTCACCGAATCAAATATTCCTGTTGTTTGGTTTAACCAGACACAGGTTGATAATGTGAATCGTTTGATGGTGCCCAATCAGAATGGTACTCCATTAACTATTGAAACAGGTGAAACAGCTTTTATTGATCTGGAATTCACATTTAACAATTCATGGGTGAAGCCCAATACCGAATTGGTTGCTTTTATTCAAAACAATACCACCAAGGAGGTGATGCATTCAACCAAAGTACCTTTGCTTGAACTACAGCAAATGATGTCAGTAGATTTCATTGCTGATATAACTGAAGAATGTCCCGGGAGTGCTATTCAGTTTAATAGCGACTGTTCAGGATCCATTCTGATTTATGAATGGGAGTTTCCTGGTGGTGAGCCTGCAACAACAAATGAACAGAATCCCACAGTGGTTTACTCAAACGTCGGAACCTATGATGTAACACTTACTATTCATAGCGAGAACGAATCAATGAGTTTAACCAAAGAGAACTATATTACGATCGAAGGCCCAGAAGTGAGTTTTGATGAAGTTCCTGTTCTTTGTACTTTCTGGGATCCTTATGAACTGACCGAAGGCAAGCCTTCTGGGGGTTCGTATAGCGGCGAGGGAGTTGTGGATGGTTATTTCCATCCTCAGATGGTAGGTGCCGGTTCCTACGAAGTGACCTATACCTATTTTGACGAGGATACTGAATGTACGGTTGAAGTTGCACAGGTTTTGTCAGTGGATGAATGTACCAATATCGAAGAGAATAGTAATTCTGTAGCAATGCAAATATACCCCAACCCTACAAAGGGTATATTTTCTATAGACCTTCTACACCACTCAAGCGAAACAATAGCAATTAAGATATTCAATAGTTCAGGACAGCTTGTATTTGAGCAAACCAAAATGGTAAACAAGAAAGATGTGAAGCAAGAAATTGACCTGAGCAGTCAAGCTGAAGGTATTTATCTACTTCAGCTGAATGATGGAACCAAAACATATACCCAAAGAATTATTCTCAAGAAATAGTATTTTAATCTTTATGATGACCTAACACCAGCAGGCTTGTTTTCATCGCCTGCTGGTTCGTTTTTGCCCAAAAGCATAATTGCCAATTCTGTAACTAGTTTCCCTATCTTTGCACAAAATTTTACAACACCATGAGTTTGATTTTGAGCGAACAGGAACAGGTGAGGAGAAACTCTCTAAAAGAATTATACCATCTTGGGATTAATCCATATCCACCTGATGCATTTGAGGTAAATACAACGACCGAACAGATTCATAATGAGTTTGAATCAAATCCTAAAGGCTTTACACAAGTAAGTATTGCAGGACGAATTATGAGCCGACGTATCATGGGTGCTGCCTCTTTTTGTGAAATTCAGGATGCTAAGGGCCGAATCCAATTGTATCTGAAACGGGATGATATCTGTCCGGGTGAGGATAAAAGCCTTTACAATACTGTGTTTAAGCGCCTGCTGGATATAGGCGATATCATTGGGGTTAAAGGGTATGTCTTTATTACCAAAATGGGAGAAATTACCATTCATGTCACCGATCTTAAGGTGCTTAGCAAGTCATTGCGCCCATTACCAATTGTGAAGGAAAAGGATGGGAAATTGTATGATGCTTTCACAGACCCGGAACAACGATACCGCATGCGTTATGTGGACTTGATTGTTAACGAGGGCGTGAAAGATACCTTTATAAAACGCACCAGCATCATCAATGCCATGCGTGATTTTTTGAACCGTTCGGGTTATCTTGAAGTGGAAACACCTGTATTGCAGCCAATTCCCGGTGGTGCTGCTGCCAGGCCTTTTATCACGCATCATAATGCATTAGATATTCCACTTTACCTTAGAATAGCCAACGAGCTTTACCTGAAACGGCTTATCGTAGGAGGGTTTGATGGGGTGTATGAGTTTTCGAAAGATTTTCGTAACGAGGGCATGGACCGGACTCACAATCCCGAATTTACCATCATGGAGATTTATGTAGCCTATAAAGACTATAACTGGATGATGGATTATACCGAGCAAATGCTGGAGTATGTTGTAGAAAAAGTGAATGGCAGTTCCAGCATAAAGGTTGGGGATGTTGAGATCGAGTTTAAAAGGCCTTTTAAAAGGATCACAATATTGGATGCCATTAAGGAACATACAGGTTTTGATGTTTCGGACATGAAAGAAATGGAGTTGAGAGAGGTTTGCCGTAAGCTCGAAATAGAAACAGACGAAACCATGGGGAGGGGAAAACTGATCGATGAGATTTTTAGTGAGAAATGCGAACATCACTATATACAACCCACGTTTATCACTGATTATCCGGTAGAAATGTCACCACTGTGTAAGCGTCACCGAGATAATCCTAGACTGACAGAACGGTTTGAGTTGATGATCAATGGCCAGGAAATGGCCAATGCATACACAGAGTTGAATGACCCCATTGACCAGCGCAAACGATTTGAAGAGCAGTTGAAGCTTTCAGAGCGGGGCGACCATGAAGCCATGTTCATTGACCAGGACTTCCTTAGGGCACTCGAATTTGGGATGCCTCCAACTGCCGGAATGGGAATTGGAATAGACCGGTTTGTGATGCTGCTGACCGGACAAACGTCAATACAAGAGGTGTTGTTGTTCCCCCAGATGAGGCCTGAACGGATTCGCAAATTAGCTACTCCGCAAGATTTCATTCAAATAGGTGTTTCTGACGAATGGGCAGAGCATTTAATAAGGGCTGGTTATACAAATATGGATATGTTAAAAGACGATAAGCCAGCAGTAATTCAGCAAAAACTGAATGGTTACCGTAAGAAAAACAAACTTGAACTGCCTTCAATACAAGTCGCTGATGTGGAGCAATGGCTAAAGTCATCAA
>CALAZZ010000037.1 GCA_937926515.1 uncultured Bacteroidales bacterium
TTAAACGTAGTGTCATATAGGAATCGAAACGTGGCATTTCGTGCGAACCACCCGAGGGAGTTGTCTCCGCCAAGGCGTTGGCTTGTTAAAAACTCTCTGATAAAATGAAGATTCTCCCTGAACTTAGCTTGATTCTCCGATTCCAATATTGAAGTAGCATGCTTGTGCCAGGCATTCATACTTGATGTGCTCAATCCGGCCTTTCCAAAAAGGTTAATCAAATGGAAGTATGAATAGAAGTCAGGATAAGCCCTCAATTTATGATTTTGCATTATTTCAGCCGTTTGCATGATTGTGCGTTTGTCGTTAAGCGCAAACTGGCTGCCTGTCCACCATGATTCAAGTTCCCTGAACAATTGACGTGCATCCTGCTGGCGAGCTCGGTTTGGTGTTTGCTGCAAAAGCTCAGCCATCTCACTGAAAAAAAGCTCAGGATCAGTCGAAAAATGATTTTCTTCCTGAGCTATGCTCTTGAGGGCAAGGAATAAATAAAATATCAACCCTACACATAATAACCATTGTTTTACCTGCCCGGCTATCTTGATGTGTCGGTCGACAGTTCGCATATTAATCTAACTTATTCGTATTAACGTTTGTGAAACACTGCTGCTATCCAGTTGTTTTTCTCCCGGCTAAGATACAATTCTAATCCCAAGCTGTTCGCAGCATGACTCACATGAGCAAGGTCTGAAGAATAAAAACCACTCAGTAGAAGCTTACCTCCCGGCTTGAGGCTCCCCTCATACTTATCCATATCAGTAAGCAAAACATTGCGATTGATATTTGCCAATATCAGGTCAAATGTCTGGCTACGGATTTGGTTTACATCTCCAAGTACTACCTGTATTCCTGTAAGCTGATTCAAATTGACATTATCAATGGCATTGTTGTATGCCCATTCATCATTGTCTATAGCTAACACGCTAACGGCTCCCATTCGTTTGGCCAATATGCCCAATACTGCAGTCCCACAGCCCATATCAAGCACACTCATGTTTCGAACATTCTGTTCGAGCAACAATTCGATCATCATAGCTGTAGTTTCGTGATGGGCTGTTCCAAACGACATCCTGGGCATGATGATTATATCAAAAGCTACATCCTGCTTTGCAGGGTGGAAAGGTGCTCTAACCTGGCATTTATTGCCAATGAGAACCGGATCATAATCTGACTCCCAGGCGGCATTCCAGTTTTTCTTTGGAATCATTTTATGGCCCAGATAGGTAATGTCATTTAATTGGTTATTGGACAATAATTTAAAAAAAGAATCATCCTCTACCCTATCGGCTTCAAGATAGGCCAATAATTCATTTCCCTTCTCCATAAAGCTTTCACATCCAACTTCTCCAAGGAGATAGATAAGGATGTCAGGATTTGGATTTTTGCCTGAGAGCCGGAATCGAAGCTCAAAAAAAAGCATTTAAACAGCTTGTGCTTGCTTGCAGATTGAAACAAATTCTTCAGCAACCAGCGAGGCACCTCCGATAAGGCCTCCATCAATGCCGGGTTGTGCAAAAAGCTCAGCAGCATTTTTGGCATTGCAGCTACCTCCATACAAAATAAGGGTTTTCTCGGCTATAGTAGCTCCGTAGCGTTCGTTGATAAGCTTACGAATATAGGCATGCATTTCTGCTGCCTGGCTTGGTGTTGCAGTTACGCCGGTTCCTATTGCCCAAACAGGTTCATACGCGATCACCACTTTATTGAATTCACTCGTATCAAGGTGAAACAGCCCATGGCGGATTTGCCTTCTAACCACTTTGAAATGATCACCGCTTTCACGCTCAGGCAATGACTCTCCAACACAAAATATGGGCGTGATATTGTGTTGTAGGGCTTGGTTCACTTTGGCTGTGAGCATTGCATCATCCTCATTAAAATATTTTCTCCGTTCGCTATGTCCGAGGATTACATGGGTTATTTCCATGGAGGCCAGCATAGTAGCGGACACTTCACCTGTGTAAGCACCTGCATCGAATGAACTCAGGTTCTGAGCACCGACTTTGAATAAATTTTCTTCAGAATAATCGCTGGTGAGCTCCAAGTAAGGGAAGGGTGGGCACAATACAACTTCAGTAGTCAATCCCTCTTCCTCATCGAGGAGCTCCAAGATGTCTTCGATCAATTCCTCCGCATCCTGGAAGCTTAAGTTCATTTTCCAGTTACCTGCAACAATTTTTTTTCGCATAACAATTGAATTATATGGTTTAGAAACTAAGCAACTCTTACCCTGGGGTCAAGTAGACCATAGAGTATATCGACAAATATATTAATAATAATCAAGATAACTGCTATCAATAAAACAGCGCCCATGATAACCGGTAGATCATATTTTTCAAGTGCATCAACTATCACTACGCCAACACCTTTCCAATCAAAAACATATTCAACAAAAACTGCCCCGGCCATTAAAGATGCAAACCAACCCGAAACGGCAGTGATTACAGGATTCAGTGCATTGCGTAATGCATGAATTCCAATAATACGCACTTTTCTTAAGCCTTTGGCATAGGCAGTTCGAATATAATCCTGATCCAAAACATCAAGCAATGAAGTCCTTGTGAGCTCAGTTACGATAGCCAGGGGCCGAATGCCCAGTGTGAAAGCTGGAAGGATGAGGTTTTTAAGATTGATGTATTCGCCCCTACCGTAGTCATCAACAGAATAGAGGCTGCCAAACATACTCAGCCCTGTGAAATCAGCCAGCAGGAACGCAAAAACCCATGCGATCAGGATAGCAGCAAAAAATGAGGGCAGTGACATGCCGAAAACTGTTATAACCAATACCGATTTGTTCAACCAATTTTTATTCACTGTGGCAACGATCAACCCCAATGCTACTCCAATGACCATCGCAAACGATATGGCTGTCCCTGCCAGGATCAGTGTGTTCGGAAATGCCTCAGCAAGGATGGAAGTAACCTCCCTTTTGCTTTGGTAAGAGCGCCGAAGATAGGGTTTCTTCAATACCACAGTGTGATCACCCCACGATATGATGGAAGCTGTTTTCCCATAATTATCCTCATCCAAAAACCAGTAGTTTTCAGGATCATTTTTATGATGAAACGAAACGAATGACAGGTCGTTCAGAAACTTGAGATATTGGTGAGCAGGTGATTTATCCAGTCCCAGATCCTTTCGGATGGCTTCCACCGAGCTTATGTCAGCACGCTGGCCCAGCATCATACG
>CALAZZ010000038.1 GCA_937926515.1 uncultured Bacteroidales bacterium
AATTACAAGAAAAAGAAGTTAAAATTCTATTATTAGTATTTATGTTTAAACTCCTGATATCCATTATCAAAGCTTGATCAACTTTTTGATGCCAACTCTCTTTCCATCCTTTAGCTCAATGATGTACGTGCCTTTGGGTAGCCCTTTCAGAGAGACTTCAACCGAGTTTGAGCCTGGTGTGACCATCAATCGCTTTACCAATAAGCTTTTGAGATCATAAATTCTAATTTCAACTTCAGTTTGAGCTGGGTCAGAAAACAAAATACCTACACTTTCAGTGGCCGGATTGGGAAAAAGATTGAAGTCAATCTGAAAAACATATTCTGCCATACCGGGTAAAACCTCTGCGCTGGCATTAAAAAGCTGCAATCCGCCACTATAGTTACCAGCAATCATGGCCAGTGATCCATCGTTGAACAAATCAGTCAGATAGGCTGCAGACCGCATTCCCATATCAAAACCCTGGACAAGGGTATCGAGAAGAGTACCCAGTTGATCGATTTCTCTAAAACTACCATTCGGGAGATTTTCTTCGATTTCATCAAACAGGAAGATTTTTCCCTGTTCTGATCCCACTGCCAGAAATAGTTTGCCATCTGAAGTGCGAAATGCACAGGGTGTGCTGTATCCATCATAAGAAATCGTGAAGTCCGTAACATCTATTCTACCCAATACATCAGTCACATACTGAAATTCGATAGATTCTCCATTATGTGCACCTTTATAGTAAGTGATTTTCCCATTTCGTGATCCAATAATCAGGTCAACAACACCATCACCATCAAGGTCAAATAATTGTGGGGCACTCCAACTTCCAACATCAATCCCGGAAAATTCCTCATCCCTTAGAACCCATATACCTGCCTCAGTTTGTTCAATAAACAAAATGCTCCCACGCTCGTTTCCCACCAACAGGTCGGGCAGTCCATTTCCTGAAAGATCGACCATTGCAGGCACAAGACCACGCAGCCCAAGTGAAGAAAGACCAGCCAGATCATTATCCATCAATTGAAACACTGGCGCATTGGGTTCGCCTACATTCTCATAGTAAGCCAGTTGACTGATATATCTGGACTTAAGCATACCAAACTCATACCATGAATATATATAATAACCGTAATTGCCTGCGACAAGATCAAGCATCCCATTCTGGTTCACATCATACAGAAGTGGGTATGCCCCCGAACCAAGGTCTATCATTTGGTCTTGTAAAAAGCTTTTGGTATGCAATCTAAAAACAGGCTGATCCAATGTTCCTTCATTCAAGTAAAGCCAAACACTTTGCTTGTTTTCCGATACTATTGGAGAAGGGTCGAATGGCGAAACAATCATATCCTTCAACCCATTGTTGTTCACATCAATCATTGCGGTTACCGGCATAGAAAACAAGCGAACTGGCACATCATAACTTGGAAATGCCGTATCCTGACTGACCATAAAAGCATCCTCTGTGGTGCCACCATTGATCAGTTGAGTAAGTCCGGGGTAATCAACATCGCCTATAATCAGATCAGGCAGACCACTATTATTCAAATCCAAAACACGGAGCGTAGCTCCTCTATGCCTGAAGCCTCCATTGCCATCAGCTGAAGCGTGTTTGAAAAAACAAGTGTCCAGATAGATGATGTTGTTTTCCTCATTTTCACCAACACGTCCCCAGCAATACTCAGTCTGAACGTAATCCAGTGAATCCGCATGGCCGTACTTCTCCATGGACTGATTCGTATGCTGCTGTATATAAGTTCCAAGAGCCCAAAATGTGAGAATGTCCAAGTCACCATCACCATCCAGATCAACTATTGCAGGGTAATCAGCATTCGTAGCCAAGATATTTACATGGCCTCCACCCTGAAAAGAGGTGAGGTAAGGAAAAACAACTTTTTCAAAAGCAAGCTCTTCCTTTGTAACATTCCGGTAAACCTGAATACCTGCCCAATTTGGTGAATACGTGAAGATATCTTCCCTCCCATCACCATCATAGTCATCTAAAATTACCCATTCAAAAAGTGGCGGAAATTTATCAATGTATTCTGGTGCATATGTGTAACTTATTTCATTACGGATGCCATCATTAAGAAAGCACAGCACGCGGTTCCCCTGTCGGTCAAAAACAAAGAGATCCTTAACTCCATTCCCGTTCATGTCAATTTCGCCAAACTGACAGGAGTTGAGCCCTCCGGCCCAGGGAAATTGCAGTTGGTCGTCTGAACCAACTTTAACCGGAAGATGTTGGCTACTGGCCTCCCGGCTTAGTGTAAAGATAAGAACCAAATAGGCCAAAGCCAGGAAAACAATCTTATTCATGACAAATCTCTTATGCTTCAAAATTACGCATAAAAGTGCAAATGTAAAATGACAGGCATGCCGGTTTTTGTAACTTTGAGCAAAAAAGAATTATGGCCCGTATATTAATAATTGATGATGAACCGAGCATTAGGCGAACACTACGTGAAATTCTTGAGTACGAAAAGTACCAGATAGAAGAAGCAAGTACCGGTATGGAAGCCTTAAGTATGATCGAAGAACAAGAATATGATGTGATCCTGTGTGATATTAAAATGCCTGAAATGGATGGTATTGAAACACTTGAAGGGGTCAAAAAAATAAGTGATGCTCCTGTTATCATGATATCTGGCCATGGAACAATTGAAACAGCCGTAGAGGCCATAAAAAAAGGTGCATACGATTATATTTCCAAACCTCCTGACCTGAACCGCTTATTGGTCACACTTAAAAATGCGCTGGATAAAACATCACTTACTCGTGAAACCAAGGCACTTAAAAAGGTTGTAAGCAAGCATTTTGAGATGGTGGGTGAATCGCCGGCTATGCTAGAGATCAGGCAGATGATCGCCAAGGTAGCTCCCACACAGGCACGGGTATTAATTGCCGGTGAGAATGGTACAGGCAAAGAGCTTGTTGCCAGACAGCTCCATGAATTAAGCAATCGCTCGCATTCACCTTTTATTGAAGTGAACTGCGCTGCCATTCCCAGTGAATTGATTGAAAGTCAGCTTTTCGGACATGAAAAGGGTTCATTTACCTCTGCCATTAAACAACGTAAGGGAGACTTTGAACTTGCACACGGTGGAACACTCTTTTTGGATGAGATTGGCGACATGAGCCTCTCAGCCCAAGCCAAAGTATTAAGAGCCTTGCAGGAAAACAAAATTACACGTGTGGGTGGCGAAAAAGACATTCCCGTTAATGTGCGTATCATAGCTGCTACAAACAAAAACCTGAAAGAAGAAATTGAAAAGAGTCGGTTCCGCGAAGATCTTTATCATCGTATCAGCGTGATCGTTATTCAGGTGCCACCTCTTCGCGACCGCAAGGATGATATTCCTTTACTGGTAAATCATTTTGTGGAAATCATATGCAGTGAGCAAGGAAAACCAAGACCTGTCATCTCAGAAGATGCCATTGCTGAATTACAGTCCTATAAATGGACTGGAAACGTACGTGAATTGCACAATGCAACCGAACGTCTGGTTATTTTGGGAGGCAGCACCATTGAGAAAGAAGATGTGGTCAGATTTGCCAGGCCGCTGCATATGTAGGTCCACATACGCACATAAAAAAAACTGCATGAAATGATCTCATGCAGTTTTTTTTACTTAAGTGTTAAAATTATTTCACTAACACTTTATGTGTTGCAGATCCATTCACAGTCTCAATATTTACAAGATAAATTCCTGTCTCGAAACTGCTTAGGTTAAGCACGGTTTCAGTCTTATTCACATCAATGCTGTAAATAACCTGGCCTAGAAGGTTACTAATGGTGAGTTTGAGAATATCGGTATTGGCTTTCAAATTCAACATATCTGATGTTGGATTGGGATATGATGTAACATATGCCTGTTCACCCATTTCATTCAGGCCTACCAAAACACTTAACACCACATTAACAATAAGATGGTCATTGACCGGGTCATTGCTACGAACATGCAGTTTGCTGCGGTATACGTTCAAAGGATCAAGTTCACCGGCATCAATTACAATTTCAACATCATCCGACTCCTGTGCTTCCAGCTCACCCGATGTGGGTGAAGCTGACAACCATACCGGGCCGGCATCACCTGTCAGCAGACCTCTAATATTCCAGTTATATGGTAAAGTTTCTGAAAGCTGTTGCCAGCCAACACCTGTGGATATCCAACGTCCATCAGCGATTGGCGGGCCTGCATCACAACCTGCTGGGAAGGTACCACCAACCTGTTGGTCAATGTAATAGCCAATCCAAATGTCAGTACCGTCAATATAGACAGGTTCATCAAGTGTTATGATGGTCCATTCGAGCGGATTGGGTGAAAACGCTTGTTCATAGAGCAAATCACCAGCTCCCGGGATGACAATGCCACCCATTCCATAAACCTGTGCTTTGAATTCATTTGCCATTTCATTAATAAACACATGGATTTCTTCCAAATACATACCATTATACTGTTCAACCATGCTAGCCGGGAAACGAGCAGCTACACGCCATTGACCACCATTCGTCAATCCTATGCCGCTATTGGGTTCTCCGTCATAATGCAGTAGAACATCACGTTCAACTTCTGGCCCAGGCTCAGCGGTAATGGTATTTGGTGCTAAAGCAAATTCTGGATTAAACACTTTGCTATTCGTACCGGAAGGAGTAACATTGGCGTATTTATTCATTGTCGGCTCGTTGAATGAAGACACAATATCATAAACAAGCACGCTTTCGCCAACATTGGTGATCGTACGGTTTACAGTTTGTGAATTTCCTTCCTCCAGTTGCAGGATGATCTGTGAAGTGCTCATATCTATACTAGGAGCCAATGAACCTTGCTGAATGACATGGTATGCCACGTCATCGAAATAGTAAAGCGGTGTGGAAGTGCCATCGGGAGCAGGGTAAAGGTTTAAGCCGCCGAGCATTTTAGTACCTTCACCTCCATTGGCCAACAGGCTAAATTGCCATTCATAGATCAATACATCATCAATGTATAATTCAATCCAGTCTTCATCCAAATCAATCACATGCGAAACATCCAGCCATGTATTTGTTGCATAAGTAAAGGATGCTGCATTGGCACCGCCCGCATCAACCCATCCATCTCCATTGCTGGCAAACCATACCTGGCAGGCCCATTCAACACCCGGTGATTCAAAATGCTGGATATTATAATATCCGTTAAAGTCACCATCCGGAATAAAGATTGAAAAGTCCAGGCCGTAAATACCACTGGTTTTATTACCAAGAAGCAGTATAACATCGTCAGTAGCTGTGGCCCCTACTTTTAATGACTGACTGGGGCTGTTTGACTGCTCATCGGAAACAAGCACATCATTAACACCTGCAGCAGGCCATTCAATCCAATAATCGTTGGATGCAGCAATACCATCACCTACGTTGTAACTCTCGAAATCATCTTCATAGATCATCCCTCCAGGGCCGCTAATCTGAGTATAAACGAGATCATCAATATAATATAAGGGGTTGCCACCATCGTTCCAGGCATAGAAATTGGCAGCACCAAGCTGATTCAAACCGGGGTCACCAAATGTGCCCAGGCTCCACTGGTATTCATGGATCAACTCACCATTGATGTAAAACATACACCAGTCACTGGCCAGGTCCACGTAGGTGCGTACATCAATCCACTCATCATAGTTGAATGAAAAGGTAGCAGCATTTTCACCTGCGCCATCAAGTGAACCGGCTCCACCCAGTCCAAAATAGACTTGAATTCCCCATTCACTACCTGATCCGGCAAAGAGATGCAGTATATTGAAATACCCAAGGTTCCCATCCGGGATATACATTTTAAACTCCACCTCATACACACCATCCGATTGATTACCCAGATCCAATACTACATCATTGGTTCCGGTTATCTGGAATGATTTGGTTGGACTTGAAGCATAGTCATCAAGTATGGTGGCATCTTCTGCCGAACCGGGAGTGCTTGACCAGGTATCCCACCATGTGGGATTGGACTCAGCCAGCTTATCCCCAACATCATAGGACTCAAAATCATCGGAATATAGAATTTCGCGATTTCCATTTTGTGCTGTAAGTGCTAGGCTTAGAAGCACCATAAAGGAGATAGCAAAAAGCTTGTAAGTAAATTTTTTCATAACATATGGGTTTTTGTTAATAATTGTTGGACGTTCCTACAAAGTTAAAACATTTTGCAGCCAATAAACATTTTTTTTACCAAATCCGAATATACAACTATAATTCACTCATTATCAGTATAAAAAAAATTGCCCTGCCAACTGTTTCTTTCCTCCATTCGTAGCTCAATGATTCGCAGAATTTGATCATATCTCAAATTGTTCCATAATGCAGTGTTTAAAAATCGTGGTGGAACCTCCGCTGCAAACCGCTCGATCACAATTGCAGGATTAAGCCTTTCGGTGAAATCGATGATAAAATCGACATAACTGTCGAAATCGAATAAATAGAATGCAGAAGGATTGGATACATACGCTTCTGCCATTGCAGTGCCCCTGATCAACTGGAGCTGATGGAATTTGATGAAAGTGAGCGGTAATCCGGAAATAGTGCGAGATGCCTCAAGCATCTGCCTTCTGCTCTCACCAGGCAATCCAAAAATAAAATGTGCACCACAAGCTATACCTGACTCAGCAGTTTTATGCAGGGTTTCTTTTCCCTGCTTGAATGTATGCCCCCGGTTAACACGCAATAAAGTTTCCTCATAAACACTTTCAATGCCATATTCAATGATGATCGGATGGGTTTTGTTTAATTGGCTTAAATATTCCAATAGTTCGTCAGGCATACAATCGGGACGGGTTCCGATAACCAAACCAATTACTTTAGGGTGTGATAATGCTTCCTCATACAATGCTTTAATTACTTCAACATCGCCATAGCTATTCGTATAAGCCTGAAAATAGACCATAAACCAGCTTGCTCTGCGGTATCTATGTGCATGAAATGCAATGCCATCAGAAACCTGTTGCAATATCGGATTGTCCGGTTGGCAATAGGATGGTGTAAACGCCTCGTTACTACAATAAGTGCATCCTCCCACACTGATGGTGCCATCACGGTTTGGGCAAGTAAACCCTGCATCCACACTAATTTTCTGAACACGACCACCAAACCTGGCCTTCATATGTTCAGTGTATGAATTAAACCTGCGGGGATGGCCCCATGGATAATGTTGCATCATTAAAAAATGATCTGGTCAAATTGATTCAAATCGATCTTACAGGCTGCTAATTTATTTAAAAAAATAAGCTTTGAAAACAAAATAATCAACTGCAACTTATGCAAAAACTGATTTCTATTTTACATATCTTTGCGTGTTTATGAAGAACCTTTAGCACAATTTCTCCTTTAAATTAAACACCAAAAACTAAACGCATGAACAACAAAAACCACAATGAGATGAACCATCAGCTAAGTGCCATCTTCAGGAAGCGCTTTTGCTGTTATGGTTTACGGGCCTCTCCAATTAAAATGACCTAATGAACCCTATTGCGATTAAAATTGTAAATGTGGCCCAGAATAAATTGATATTCACACATGGTATCGCAATATGGCACATCAATTCAACATTTATGATTAAAACATTAAACTAAAAAAATTATGGATTTAGCATTAGGTTTACTAATTTTTGGTTGGGTATTCGTTTTAATATGGGTGCCAATTGTTATTTTATCCCAACGCAAAGCACATCCCAGGGCACTTTTCACGCTGTTTTTTGCTGAAATGTGGGAACGTTTCTCTTTTTATGGCATGCGTGCATTATTGATTCTCTATATGACAAAAGTGCTGTTTGACCAGATGGCTCAAGGGGAGGCGGATGCAAGAGCATATGGAATCTATGGTGCCTACAATGCGCTGTTATATGCGGCACCTCTTATTGGAGGCTTATTGGCCGATAGGGCCATGGGATTCAGGCAGGCCATTATTACCGGGGGAATCATGATGGCACTCGGACAGTTTACCCTTGCCATGTCAGCTGGAACCGGTCTTGGCGAACTAACCTTTTTCCTTGGACTTTCATTATTAACCATCGGAAATGGCTTTTTCAAGCCAAATATCTCAAGCTTCCTGGGTACTTTTTATGAGCAAAATGACTCCAGAAAAGACAGTGCATTCACCATCTTTTATATGGGTATCAATATCGGAGCCTTCCTGGCCCCACTTACTTGCGGTTATCTTGGTCAACGTGTTGACTGGTCGCTCGGTTTTCTTGCTGCTGGTCTAGGAATGGTGCTCGGTGTGATCGTCTTCTGGCGCAATAGAAAAATATTTGGCGATAAAGGTCTGCCACCAAATCCTGTTGACTATAAGAAGCCTTTCTTTGCAGGGTTAAGCAAACAATGGTTGATCATCATCGGTTCAATCATTACGATTCCAATCTTTTCAATACTGATCAATGCGGAAGTAATAACAAGTTATATTCTCGTTGTGGGTGGTGCCGGAATTATCATTTATCTCATTATCACATCACTGAGGGCAGAAAATAAAATGGAGGGACAACGTATGATTGTGTTCATATTCCTCTTTTTCTTCCATATGATCTTCTGGATGCTTTTTGAGCAGGCAGGAGGTTCTATTAACATTCTTACCGACAGGTATGTAAACTTGCATGGTATGGAGGCTTCACAGCTTCAATCACTCAACCCATTGTATATCATTCTTTTGGCACCAGTCTTTTCATGGATATGGGCCAGGCTTAGAAAAGTCAAAAAAGAGCCACGAACACCAACAAAATTCTTATTCGGACTCTTACAGATGGCCATAGGTTATTTCATCATTGTTTGGGGTATTCGCAGTGTAATTGGTACTGCAGATCAAGGTGCACTTATTCCCATATTTTTCCTTTTAGGTATGTATTTGTTCCATACCACTGGCGAATTGAGCCTTTCACCAGTAGGTCTATCTGTAGTTACGAAACTTGCACCTGCCAAGGTAGTAGGTTTTGTTATGGGTGCCTGGTTCCTCTCAATCGCTTTTGCTCATAAAATTGCAGGTGAATTAGGCAAACTTATCGCTGTTCCAAGCGAACACGGTTATTCCTCAGAAGCACTCAAAGGATTTGCAGATGTGTACCTGTTATGGGGTGTGTATGTCGTATTGGCTATGGCTGTGATATTATTAATTTTATCACCCTTCTTGAAAAGATGGATGCATGGGGTACATTAAGTCATAATCAACTTAACATTTTATCAGGCCGTCTCACAATAAACTGTGGGACGGTTTTTTTTATTAATGAACCTGCGAAATATATTGATTGCCTTATTAAGTAAGGGCAAACCAGTTAAATGTGAAAAAAGATTTTTAAAACGAATTATGATCAACAATTCATTATACAACAGGATACAACCTATATACAACAAATGATATTCGCCGGACGTTCATGGGTAGCAAGGAGCATTAAATCTTATCTTTGCGTCATCATCATTTATCAAGTGCCATTCGGTTGAAAAAGATTTATACTTTCATATTAAAATCCTACCTGGGGCCCTTTGTCCTCACCTTTTTCATTGCATTGTTTATCCTGTTGATGCAGTTCCTTTGGAAATATATTGATGATCTGGTAGGCAAGGGCCTGGAGTGGTATATTGTTGGACAGTTACTTTTTTATGCCAGTGCAACTTTTGTACCTATGGCACTTCCATTGGCTATTTTGCTTTCATCATTGATGACCTTTGGAAACCTCGGAGAACATTATGAATTGGTTGCAGTCAAAGCGGCAGGAATATCAGTATGGAAAATTATGAGGCCGCTTGTGATCTTTTCTATTGTTTTAAGTGCTTTGGCCTTTCTTTTCTCTGAAAACATTTTGCCTGTTGCCAACTTAAAATTCAGGTCGCTGCTTTATGATGTGCGTCAGCAGAAGTTGGCATTCAATATTCACGAGGGTGTATTTTATCATGGTATAGAAAACTATGTAATCCGTGTTGGTGAAAAAGGACGTGACGGTCGTACCATAAGAGATGTAAAGATCTATGATCATACTGATCGCATGGGCAATATAAAAGTGACAACTGCCAAGTCCGGATATATGGAGCTCAGCCCCGACCAGCGAAGTATCATTTTTACCCTATTTGATGGTCACAATTATAATGATATAGTCTCCACAAATAATTTTAGGGAAAACAGACCTTTTGAAAGGACTAGCTTCAACGAACAGCGTCTCAGATTTGACTTATCCGAGTTTGATATGACCAGAACGCAAGAGGACCTGTTTAAGTCGCATTATTCCATGCTAAACATCAAGCAATTGAATTATTTTATTGATTCACTCGAAATCAAACTTGACGAAAGAAAAGAACGATACAACCAAAACTTTACCAGAAGACACAGCCATATGTCCAGTATTGACACCACCATTAAAAGGGTCAGAAAATTGAAAGTTGAAGATGTGGCTGCTGCGAACGACAGCATTACTGAAATTACGGATACCACACATTTAAGATGGCCCTTTATGGACAATTTTAATAAGGTGGAGAAATCCGCAATCCTCGACCTGGCAGTCACAGCTGCACGTACCACACGTGACAATGTTGTTCTCAATAAAAATGATATGGAGTCACAGGCTGAAAACATAAGAAGATATGAGCAGGCATGGCACAAAAAGTTCACCTTAAGCTTTGCCTGCTTGATTTTGTTTTTCATTGGAGCACCCATGGGGGCCATCATTCGAAAAGGTGGGCTTGGTTTGCCGGTTGTCGTTTCGATATTGTTTTTTGTGGCTTATCATATATTAAGCATCAGTGGCGAAAAAGCTGCACGTGTTGGTGACTTAAGTATGTTCGCCGGTATGTGGCTTTCTTCCATGGCCATGCTACCTATTGGGCTATTTCTAACATTTAAAGCCACAACCGACGCTCCACTGCTAGATTCTGACAGCTGGCGCAGGTTTTTCTTGAGGATTATACACCGCACAAAACCAAATAAGTCTGTGGGATGAAAATACTTTTATTGTGCAATAAATCTCCCTGGCCGGCCATCGAAGGTGGGCCGATAGCTATGAATAGCATGGTTGAAGGACTAATAAATGCCGGACACCAGGTGAAAGTGCTGGCTGTGAATTCGAATAAGTACTATGTTGATCTGAAACAGGTCCCTGAAGCTTACCGAAAAAAAACCGATATAGAACTTGAATATATCAATTTAAGAATCAACCCTGTACATGCTTTTTTAAATTTGTTTACAAAGAAAAGTTACCATGTTGAGCGGTTCATTTCTTCATCGTTCAGAAAAAAACTAATTCACCTGCTCAAGGAGGTGGAATATGATATTGTACAACTCGAAACGCTTTACATGGCTCCCTACCTAAACGAGATCAGGCAATTCAGTAACGCAAAAGTGGTTTTGCGTGCCCATAATGTGGAGCATTTGATTTGGAAACGCATGGTGAAAGCAACAAAAAATCCATTGAAACGAAAATACCTTAATCACCTGGCACACACACTTGAAAATTATGAGCTCAATACATTGAATCAGGTAGATGGAATAGCCTCCATAACGAAAAAGGATGCAATATTTTTTTCAAAACACACCCAAACCCCAATCATTGATATACCCTATGGCATTCATGCTGATCAATTTAAGGTCCAAAACAGTATAAATGATTTTCCAAGCCTTTACCATATTGGTGCCATGAATTGGATGCCCAATCTGGAAGGTATGCATTGGTTCATTGATAAAGTCTGGCCACAGGTTCATAACAAACATCCAAATTTAAGATGTTACCTAGCCGGTAGACATATGCCGGTGTGGTTAAAGCCCGGTCTGAAAACGAATATTGAGGTGGTAGGTGAAGTTACTGATGCACATCGCTTTATCCATGAACATGCCATCGCTGTTGTGCCTCTGTTATCAGGTAGTGGCATTCGAATAAAAATTATCGAATCGATGGCTTTGGGTAAACCGGTAATCACAACATCAATTGGTGCCGAAGGTATCAATTACACCGATGGAAAAAATCTGTTAATTGCTGACACAGCAGAATCCTTTGCTGAGGCTGTAACACGTTGCGCTACTGATCAGACATTATGCGAAGAGCTGGGGAAGAACGCCAGAAAGTTGGTTGAGAAGGAATACGATAACCATAAATTAATCGAAAGACTTGTCCATTTTTATCAGAAAAATTTGTAATCTTTGAACTTATCAATTCCTGTAGCTTCATGAAGATATTTGTTTTGCTTTCGCGAATACCATGGCCGCTTGAAAAAGGTGATAAATTACGTGCTTACAATCAAATACGTTGCCTTGCAAAACAAAATGAAATTATATTGTGTGCACTGAACACCGATCCTAAGGCTGATAAACAAAAAGCATTCAAGGCACTCCAGCCATATTGCAGCTCCATTAACTTTATTGACTTGAGCATGGTTGGCACGGTCATTAATTTGTTCAAAGCATGGCTCACAGGAAAGCCATTACAAACAGGTTACTTTTACAATCAGCTTGCACAGCAAAAAATCAACAGATTGATCGAAGACTATCAACCTGATATCATATACGGACAATTATTACGGGTGGCAGAATACATCAGGCACTCTCCACTACCCAAATCAATTGATTACCAAGATGTATTTTCAATGGGAGTAAAACGCAGGTATAATTTGGCTCCCTTTTACATGAAACCATTTCTGGGAATGGAATACAGACGATTGGCAAAGTATGAAGCTGAAATATTCGATGATTTTCCTTTGAAGACCATCATCTCCAAACCCGACCGCGACCTGATCCCACATAAAAAGAAAAAGCAAATACTGATTATCCCAAATGGTGTTGACCATGATTTTTTTAAACCTTTACAGGCTGAAAAAAAATATGACTTGGTTTTTACCGGTAATATGGCATACCCACCTAATGTAAATGCAGCTGAGTTCCTGATCAGGAACATTATGCCGATCGTTTGGAAAGCACAATCCAATATTCGCGTGATGATAGCAGGTGCAACACCTGACAAACGCGTTAAAGCCCTTGCAGCCGAAAAGGTGTTCATAAGTGGATGGATGGACGATATTCGAAATGCTTATGCTGAATCAAGATTTTTTATCGCGCCGATGATCATTGGAACCGGTCTTCAGAATAAATTACTGGAGGCCATGAGCATGCGGCTTCCAAGCATTACCACCCCACTAGCCAATGCTGCACTCGAAGGACGTCATGGCAGGGAGCTGCTTGTTGGAAGTACTGCAAATGAGTTAGCTGAGAATATTTTGTTGCTAATTAATGACCAGCAAAAAGCAATAGAAATAGCCAATCAGGGATATGCTTTTGTTCATGAAAAGTATGATTGGGCCAATGCCACTTCCATTCTTGAAGATGAGATGAAAAAGTTAATCAGTAGCTGATTTGCATTAAACAAGATGGAGTCCATAAACGATCCGGCAATGAATTCCCGGAGTTAAGAAGTTTAACCAAATAAAAATCTGGATTATATAAGATAAACAATAATATGTCAGACGATAAAAAGATCATATTTTCGATGGTTGGCGTTGGCAAGGTCATTCCCCCATCACGCCAGATACTCAAGGACATCTACCTATCATTCTTTTATGGTGCCAAAATTGGTATTATCGGACTTAATGGCTCCGGTAAATCAACACTGATGCGTATCATTGCAGGAAAAGAGAAATCATTCAACGGCGAGGTGGTATTTTCGCCCGGTTATTCAGTAGGCATGATGGATCAAGAACCTGAACTTGATGATACCAAAACGGTTAAAGAAGTGGTAGAAGAAGGTGTACAGGAAGTGGTGGACCTGCTTAAGGCCTATGAGGATGTAAACAATCGTTTTGCTGAACCCATGTCGGACGACCAGATGAACAAACTGATCGAGGAACAAGGCAAGTTGATGGAACAGATCGAACAAAAAAATGCCTGGGGTCTTGACAGCAAACTTGAAAGAGCTATGGATGCCTTACGTTGCCCTGCACCTGAAAGTGAAGTCCAAAACCTCTCAGGAGGGGAACGTCGCCGGATAGCACTGTGCCGTTTACTACTCAGCGAACCGGATATATTGCTGCTTGATGAACCAACCAACCATCTGGATGCCGAATCAGTTGAATGGCTCGAAAACTACTTGAAGCAGTACAAAGGAACGGTAATTGCAATTACGCACGACCGTTATTTCCTTGATCATGTGGCCGGATGGATACTTGAACTGGACCGTGGCGAAGGCATCCCATGGAAAGGAAACTATTCATCCTGGCTTGAGCAAAAAGCAAAACGGCTTGAGATGGAAGAAAAAAGCGCCAGTAAACGACGTAAAACCCTGGAACGTGAGCTTGAATGGGTTCGCATGGCACCTAAAGCACGACATGCCAAATCTAAAGCCAGGCTCTCATCGTATGAAAAACTACTCCAGGAGGATACCAGCCAAAAAGAAGAAAAACTGGAACTTTTTATTCCAAATGGCCCAAGACTTGGGAACAAGGTCATTGAGTTTATCAATGTTTCAAAGGCCTTCGATGACAAGCTTCTTTTCGAAAACCTGAATTTCAGCCTGCCACCTGCAGGTATCGTTGGTGTGATTGGCCCTAATGGCGCAGGGAAAACAACACTTTTCAGAATGATCATGGGGTTGGAAAAGGCTGATGAAGGACAACTCGAAATCGGCGAAACTGTCAAAATAGGTTACATTGATCAGGCGCATGCCGAAATTGATCCGGATAAAACAGTGTTTGAAGTGATTTCTGGCGGACATGATGAGATCAAGCTCGGCAACAGAAGCATGAATTCAAGAGCTTATGTGGCTCGTTTTAACTTCACCGGAACTGACCAGGGTAAGAAAGCTGGTGTGCTGTCAGGCGGTGAGCGCAACCGGATGCATCTGGCCATGACATTGAAACAGGAAGCAAATGTACTGTTGCTTGATGAGCCTACCAATGATATTGACGTGAATACCCTTCGTGCCCTGGAAGAAGGTATTGAGAATTTTGCAGGTTGTGCTGTGATCATCTCGCACGACCGCTGGTTCCTTGACCGCATTGCCACGCATATATTGGCTTTTGAAGGCAATTCACAAGTGTACTTTTTCGAAGGTGGCTACACCGAATACGAAGAAAACAAACGCAAAAGGATTGGTGATTCAGGACCTGCCAGAATCAGGTTTAAGAAGTTAAAGGCTGACTAACACCATGATCAGCAAAAAAAATTAAAAAATGAATTCTTATGGTTAACAAATTAGCTGCTAAAGGAAGTCTGTTACTTATTGTATATTGCTTGTTTATCAATTTATTGCAAGCTGAATCAGAGTGGCTTTCCACGCATACTATTCACATAACGATTAATCCGGATTCGTCATACCTGGAAGCTGAAGATGCTTTTTCATACAACAAAGTCTTCAAACAGAAAAGTGTCGTATTGTTGGGAAATCTTAAAATCCACGAGATGAGCCATTCTCATGGTGATTATGAGTTCATCCTTGAGCCGGATGGTGAACATCACACCAAGGTCACAATAGTTAACAAGAACGAGACAACTCATGAACCCCCTGAATTCGTGTTTAAATACAGTGGAAAGGTCTATCATGAAGCTTCCAAAACCAGCCTCACACAGCGTCATGCAAGATCATACGGCATGATCTCAGATGAAGAAAACAAGGGGATATACCTACCTGGCAGTGCATTTTATCCGGTAGCGGAGGACGAAATGGCCATGTTTAATATCACTATCAATGTACCGGAGGATTATACCATTATTGCCAGTGGTCAAAAAATCAAGAATATTAATGAGGAACGTGCAGTATTCCGGTATATCACCGAATTCCCTATTCAGCATATGACCCTGGTAGGTGGGCGGTATGTGAAGGAAGCTAAAATGCATGACAATGTTGAATTTGCCATATACACCTATGCTGAGAACCCACACAGCATGCAATACCTTGATGCATCGATTGAATATTATAAGCTCTATACCGGTCTTTTTGGGGATTATCCTTATAGTTCTTTCCGGATTGTTGAGAACTTTTTCGATACAGGATTGGGCATGCCCGGATATACCTTGCTTACCGGAAGGCTCCTACAAATGCCTTGGGTCACACTCTCTCCAGGATCATTGGCACATGAGTTTGTACACAACTGGTGGGGTAACAGTGTATTTGTAGATTATGAACAAGGAAACTGGTGCGAGGCACTCACCACCTTCTCCACCAATTATTACTATAACGTGTTGACCGAAAATCCCGATGGAGCCCTGGATTGGCGTAAAAAAGCGCTGATCGCAATCTCCGACTTGCCAAAAGACAAACAATACCCTGTATCCAGTTTCAAATGGCAGGAAGATGTTTATGATGCTGTGATCGGTTATCAAAAAGGGGCATTTGCTTTATTGGAGATTTACAATTTCATGGGTAAGCCTACATTTTTCAATACCTTAAAACAGTTTGCAGTCAATTTTAAAGGTAAAAAAGCAGGTTGGAAGGATGTGATCGATGCATTCAATGCACAATCTACCGGTTCAAAATATTCAATTGACATAGATAAACTCGCTGCAAGATTGATCGACTCTATTTCTATTCCACAAATATGGTTGACAGATGCCCAGTTTAATAAAGAAGCAATGCATTTGGAACTTCAGATTAAGCAGCAGAATGATTCATTCGTCTTATTACCTGTCGAGTACGTCAGAGACGACAATCATGTTTTGACGGAACATATCCTAAAGGACAAATCACAAAAGCTTATTATAGATACCGATTTCGTGCCGGATCAAGTTCGGATTGATCCTAATTATGAAGTATTACGCGTTTTAAACACATGGGAGAAACCTTATACCTTGTATCGTACACTACATGCAGACCCCATACTCATCCTGCCTGATCCGCACACAGCAGAATACAATCTTGCACAGCAATTAAAAAACATGCTTGCTGAAAGTGGATATTCATTCCGGGAGTTTACTGCCTCGGAAGTCACAGAAGAAATCTTACATAATCATTCTATCATTGTAATTGGTAATATGGAGAGTAATGAGGTTTTCGGTCAAGTTGTTCAAAATACACCTCCAAAATTACACTTGGATGACGATTTCATCCATTTCGATGAAAAGAATTATCCTTTAAGCACACACCTTATCCAATTCAGCAGCGATCATCCGTCAAACAAGGAGCGATACTGCACAAGTATTTACTTTAAAGACTTAACTGATGCAACGCAACTCAGGCGCTTTTTCCATTACCAGCATGTTTCGCTGGTATTGTTGAGCAGCCAAAGAGCGGGCAGGCCAGTGGCACAGGACGAAATCATGCCATCCGGATTTGACACCAATCAACTTAGGAGGTCATTCTAGAGGCTGGAAGAAAAATGAAAGACAGCCATCCTGTTACTCCTCCTCTTTTGACTTTGTCCAGTCCATATTAAACCTGCCTTCAGTTAATACAATCGTATCGGTCTGTTTTTGCTTTTTCGTGTTTGGGTGATCATGTGGGTCGCCATGTGTAAGCATACCTCCTCCGGCCTGTGTTACAATTTTCTTGTTGATATTACTGCGAATACCAGTACCGGTCACTGTAGCAAGGCCTCTTTTTTTGTAATACACTCCATGCAGTGTGGCTTCAAAAGTACCACTGACAGAAGTTGGTGTTACCGACTCAATGGTCAGTGTACCTGACAACGATTCGCCATCGTGGAAGCCATGGCCCAGTTTAGAGGTTTCCTCGGTGTAATCAACCAAAACATAAACGGCATCCACTTCCTTTTTCTTTTTGCCGGCTTTTTCAAGGTACTCCTCCGAAACAATCTCGTAAGTACCCGGTTCAAGCTGATCTTTCAGGTACATGATCCTGATCCACACCTGAATATCAGGACTCACCTTGAAAGCAGCAAGCGCTAGATATTCCCAATGGCGTGTGGGTATTTTCAAGCGTTTCGCCTCAGCATAAAATTCCTCACCATCCACCTTGCAGCTAATAAAGTTTTGGTGTTCTTGTGCATTGCCTTGAATAGCAATCCCTACAAATACGATCATCAAAATCAATAGCACTCTAATATTTTTCATAGGATTCAATTATTTATTGTTCAACTTTTATGGTTCAAAAGTAATTGAATTATACAAACCAACACAAGCCCAATAAGTCATGAAATTATCGCTGCCAATATCATTAATCTAATTATTAACTACAATAACGTACTTGCTTGCGGTGACAGATCCTCCATTACATCTTGCTGTTTCAAAAACACAAATGTAGTAATCACCTATTTGATTGAAATCGTGGGTAATATTATATAAATTTATGTTTTCGTAAATGGCTTTATTTCCATTTGGTTCATCAATTTCCCATCTTATACGCCTATCCGGTGCACATCCTTGTGCACAATTGCTCACAAGCCTCAGGTCGTGTTTACCACTATGATGCGTCTGAAGCTTATTGAACTGATCCTTGGCAAATTGATTCTCACCGGAAAGAGAAAGGTAGACCTCCAGGCATGGTTCTGATCCACAATGATATGGAGCATCCTGAGGCAACTCTATATCAGGTGGTACAACATAGGGAACATCGTCAAGAACCAGCACACTGAAATCACTTTTGCATTCGGTGCCATCATCACAAACTAACTCTATTGTAAAGGAATACAATCCTTCGAGGTTATAAGTGCCTTGCATGCTATTGTTCGCCTGCTGTGGGGGTAGTTGCATCAAACCACCATTGGCCAAGGGTAGTGGTACGAAATGTCTTGTGATGTTGATGTTACCTGGCGGGCAGGGATCACAACTTCCATTGGTCTGCACGTTAAATGGTGTGCCGGGTTTAATATTCCTGAAGGTGGCACCTGAAGCCGTTGGAGTGCCATTCAACAATACTTCCAAGGTGCATTCACATATTATTGTATCATTGTCAGGAATTGGTACACTAGAACCACCGGGACGGGGGCCACCACGAGTTGACCCACTGCCGGCTATTTCACCGTTGGGCCTTCGGGCTATCACTTCAGCCGATCCGGAACCCTGGCCCCTCATTCTCCTGTTAAAATCATCTCTTTCGCGGGGTGTTTCAGGATAACATTGATCTTCCTGTCCTTGATTATTGCCGCTTTGCTCTCCGATAAGCTCTCTGAAAGGTGCCAACGGTCCACAACAATCCTCCCTCCTGCTATTCATGATCTGGTATTGGATTGAGAATGAAATCTCTCCATTTTCCTCATTACAAACCATCTCCAATCTGATGTAACACACCACATCGCCATACTTCTCCATCAAATATGTCTGAAGTAACTGACCACAGCGTGAACCTTCACCCATGGTAATGGTTTCTCCCGTGCAACACTCATCAACAAATCCATCGGGAATGTTTTTCAAATCTTCACCCATTTTGTTCATTAGGTCTTCAAAATCAGCCAAAGCCTGCTCACGGTTTTCCTTTCGATCGCTCACCAGTTTATCCTTTTCAGCGGTTAGTTTCTCAACCATATTCCGATAGCACTCTACAATCTGATCACAGAAATCAGCACATTCGTCCATGTCGGCCAGTTGTTTTTCGATGATCATTTTCAGGCATAATTGGTTTCGGTATGCCTCTTTTAAATGATCGGCCATTTCGCGGGCAAAATTGTCCCAACCTTCAACAGCTGTACCCGTAGCACCGGCAGCCTGCTGATACATGGCCTGGGTCATCTTGAAAATAAATGCCGGAGGCATAGTGCCATTGGCACGAGCATTTTTCAGGAGTGATCTAATGGTTTCTAACTTGTCCTTTGCGGATTGTGCTGCTTCTATTGCGTCACACCATTCCTGGTCCATTACACATACTCCTTCCTTTAATGTTTCCTTGATGATTTTGGTGATAATATGCTCCACTGCGGCATCAAACTCAAGCTCGTCAGCTACCCAGTCAAGCGCATCAAAAGCAAATGAAAATATGTCATCAACCAAACTAAACCACCAATGGTAGAAGTCCATGGTGGCCCTGTGACCGGCACCACTTCTCCATCGATTGAGCAGCCTTATAAACTCGGAAGCATGGGTGTTGCTGTTTGCCATAAATGAGACGGCTTGACTGTTTAGGCATCTCATCCTGTCAATGTATGTTTGAATATCATCGGGATCACAGGGGTCAAGGCCTTCGCAACAGGCTTGTCCATTACAGCAGGGGTCCTCAACATCACAATCTGTTGGTAAAGAAAAATTGATTTCACTGCTTATTTCAGCAGCCATGTTTCGCAATGCTTCAAGCCGCTGATTCACGGTGTTAAGCGAGCGCTCCAGTTTATTACGGTTTTGAACTTGAGTCTCTTCACAATATTCTAACCAATATTCGTACTGCCTCGAAGCATTTGATATGCCGTTATTCAGCTTGCGTAGCTTGTTTTGATATTCTTTATCGGGTAGTGCTGCCTCAAACGGATGTGGTTTTTCAACAACCAGGCTATCGCAATCTCTTCCACTGAAATAGATCTCATAAGTGATATCCGATTCGTCTACCTGTGTAAAACAGATACTTGCTTCTGCCCAATCATCAAATTCACCTTCTGGCTCGATCCAAACTCTGAAATCAGTATCTAATTGAGAAGAGTAATTAAACTGTGATGCTTCGCTAATACCCTCATTTTCACCAATTGGCAATCCTTCTCCCATGAGGGTCTGCACTTGCCAGGCATAACTTGACCCTGAGCTAAACTGTGGAGCATATGCCGGATAAGGCAAGCTGTTGGTCATGATCTGACTTTCCTCGAAAAATGCGGGATTTGTCATCAAGGCTTCCCAAGAGCTTTGAGCGGCATGCACTTCAACAACCTTGATATGATAGTAAAAATCAACAGGTGGTTGAGGTGCCGGAGGCAGCCAGGTGAATACAGGCATAGGCTCATTTATCACATCACCATCGGCAGGTGCAACCAAAACAGGAGCTGATGGCATAAATACAGTGTGTGTTACACATTCGTGCGCCAGTTCCTCTCCCATTTCAGCATCCAGTAATCTTATACAAATCACATATTCGCCGGGAGGCAAGTTATTGGCGGAGATGACATAAGCCTCGTATTCAGCATCAATATATTCGATGTTAACTGGCTCATAGGTACTGTAATGAGGTGTTGAAAAGCCAGGTTCAAGGCCGAAAACACCAGTTTCACCAGAGAATATGAGTATACCAGGTACCACCTCAATAGTAGCTGACATACGCACATGCAAGGGTGCTGTACTCATATTGTTAAATGAAGCAAGTGTTGAAAAATCCTCCGGGTTGAAGTTTCCAGGAGGAGGAAGTTGTAAATTAAGGCTTACTTGTGC
Organism: uncultured Bacteroidales bacterium; assembly: GCA_937926515.1. Classification (GTDB taxonomy): domain Bacteria; phylum Bacteroidota; class Bacteroidia; order Bacteroidales; family F082; genus CALAZZ01. Next base: position 21,203 of record CALAZZ010000038.1, read on the forward strand.
CTGGCCGGCCTTAATTAAGACGCTAAATATAATAAGAATAATTAAGACAAATGGGTTTGAGGTTGCTTTGCATCGATTCATCTTTCTAAAATTTTTAATCAATAAATATATTCTATTTAGTTAATAATCAATAATTTAATTTACACCTCCCCCAAACATTCCAAACCAAAAGAAGCACTTATTCTAAATACTATGGTTCGGTTTCCATCTTTAAAGAAGAAATAGCTTGTGGCCCCATCTGTTTTAATAATGCCACATTTGCGTTTATCACCTATCAGTGAGGCAGCTATGTTCTGTAGCACATGTCTATCGGCAATTTTCTTCACAGCAGACTGGGCTTTATCGCCCACCCACTTATAAAAAATGGATGCGCCAAGATTGAATAATGATTGAGCCAGTGCAGAGCCCAGTGACGGACCAAAAGGTTTTCCACCTGCAACGCCTCCGGCAGTACCTCCTGCCACCTCACCTCCAAATGTAGCTCCTTCAAGAATTTTTTCAAGGGCTTCAGTATTGCCGCGTTTCAGATAACGGTCATTATCAGATATCCATTTGGCAAACTTTTCCAAACAATCACGTTCTTCCTTCTTTTTACGCTCGGCTTCAGCTTTAGCAGCGGCGGCATTGTCTTTTCTTGCTTGTTCTGCACGTTGACGCTCACGGCGTTCAGCCTCAAGCAAATCATTTGCTTCGTTCCGGGCATCGTCAATGTCCTTTCCGATATCATCAATTTCACCTTCTACCCTTTTGGCATCAGCTTCGAGGCTTTTCTCAAGCTCTTTTTTCTTCTCAATCAATTTGTTAAGTTCATTCCAAAAGTTACCCCAGTTCTCCGGTGGGCAATCTTCCATCAATTGCTTTATTTCATTTTTAAAAGGACATACCGATGGGTTGGCATCACACCATTCGGATAAGGCTGACAAAAGCTCTTGAATCTCACGGCAAATATCTTCAAGCTGACTTTCAAGCACAGCCTGACGAGCGTCATAGGCCTGTTGCTGTGCTTGTGCCTGTTGAGCATCTTCAAGCTCTTGTTCAAGCTCGTCCCTGCTGTCTCGCAATTTTTCACATTCTTCTTTAGCTGCTTCAAGTTCTTCCTTTAACCGCTCTATTGATTCCTTTGTCTTTCGCCATTCTTTTCTTGCATTACGGGCTTCATTTTTTAATTCATTGAGCCTGTTTTCATCAGCTGAGCCATAGTTTGGTCCATTACCGGGCGTGCCTACATAACCCCAGTGGCAGCCGCTGCCTTCACCGTATCCTCCGTGGCGGTCGGTATCCCGAAAACCATAGCTGCCGGTCCAACCGTACTTCATAAAAATCTCATGCATTTCCTCCATAGCATCTAGTTGTTTCTGCTCTAGATCATCAGCTTCGCCCTCCAATTCAGCAATTCTGTCTTCAAGTTCTTTCACCCGGTCTTCACATTCATCTATGGCATCATTTGCACCGGCGACAGCTCCAGTTAGGTCAGCTATGTCCTGATCAGTGGGCACATCAGGAACTGAGGGTAGGTCATCCAATTCATCCTGAATACTTTTAACACGTGGCCCATAAGTTGATTGGATTTTATCAATGATACGGTTTTGTTCATACAAGAAACCCCATAAACCATAGATTTCTTCAAGTTCATTACGCTTGCGACGTATTTTATCCCAATATTCAGCTATACGGTCCTGTATAAGCCGCCAGCGACGATCATAGTAACTGGCAGCAACACTGAACATTTGGGCAATTTGGTCATCTGTTCCGGCAACCATATATCCTGAAGGGAAATCAACAAATGTTGAATAAGAAACTTCATACTGTTCACCTAACGATATATGAAACTGTATTTCCCACTGTCCCGGCTTGCTGGTATCCAGAAGCATCAAAATGGGTTCGATATTCTGAAAGAAATCATCAAAAAGGAAGTCAGCAATGGCATCATGATCCCCTGGTGCTTCAAGGATATGATTGGCTGTAATTCTTGCTGTTACGGAACCATCTCGGTCTTCAACAGCGATCATATGTGCGTACACATCCAAAGTATCGAATAAAATTTGCTCATTCGTGTACACTTCATGAAAAAATTCCGGGTTTGCTTCGTCTGTATCCAGTGGATGACCAGTTAGGATTAATGGGATAAAAAGTCCTACCGCTCCAGGAATGGGTTTGGGTTCGAGGTTTTGAAAATGGCCTGTTTCGGGATTCACCCTCACATCCTCAAATTTATTCATCAGCTCAACCATTGGAAGGCTGTCTATTTTCATACGATTGAGCAACGCAAGTCCATGAAACAGTTTATCGATACCTGCCTGCTGCTCAGTAGTAATATAATCCGTCAACAGGAAGTCACCGCTCCACTTTTTACCACCCAGGCTCTCACATACTTCTTCGGGTAGCAGGAAAGTATAATTCTCAATCTCGCAATGAACCAGTATCTTCTGTTCATAAGAAATGACCTCAGCTTCCTCTTGAAAATCAAATGTTCCTATTTCACTGTATCCATTGTTCTCACCAATGGGGAACCCGCCCGGAATCAAGGCTTGAATCCGCCATACATAGCTTTTACCGTACTCAAAAATTGGTGCATAAGCCGGATAAGGATAGCTATTTGTAATGATTTCGCCTTCAGTAAAAAATGCTGGATTGGAGATCAATGCCTCATAAGGCTGTTGATCATCAAGTAATTCAACGATTGTCAAATTGTACATCAGTTCTATTGGAGGCTGCGGTGCGGGTGGCAACCAGATAAAAACAGGCATTGGTTCCAGCAGGACATCGCCATCCGCAGGATAAACCAGTATCGGTGAAGAGGGTTGGAATACAGAATGTGTGACACATTGATAACTCAATTCCATTCCGGTATTGGCTTCTATTGCACGCACACAAAAAACATATTCTCCAGGCGGCAGGTTATTGGTGTTGATCACAAATTGCTCATAATCTGCATCAATAAATTCGATGTCAACTGGTTCATAATTAGTATAGTGAGGGCTGGAAA
>CALAZZ010000039.1 GCA_937926515.1 uncultured Bacteroidales bacterium
AATTGTCGCAAATCATCATAGCGATTCTGCCATGCAGATTAAATATCAGTTAAACGAGGAAGCTGAAATTGATGACTTTCCATTTGATACAAAAGCCGTTGTTGCAGATCATCATCAGAAGATGGCCATGAATAAGAGGTTTGCAATGGAAGATGAAGCTTACATTGATGATATTCCTTTCAACACGCAACTCGTGCTTAAAAACCATATTATCGACACGGCAATGAATACATATTTTCCATTGGCAAAGGAAGGGCAGATCAATGATTTTCCTTTTGACATCTCCAATATTTTAAATGAAATCCCAAAGCTCCATGTAAGTTCAGGACTGCTTATCATACAACTACACTAAACTCAAAAACTAAGTAGCTTTTAAACCCTCTGTCAAGGAGGGTTTTTTATTTATTATGCACACGGCCTTTCCAGTGATAAGGTAAAACCAATCCGATTAGACTAATAGAACTGACATAAACAGGATATAGAAACTCCAGCGGCAATAACCAGCGTAACAGCTTGCGCCGGCCGGCAAACCCTGTATAAATATACATCAAAGGATAATCAATCATAAATTTGAACAATACAAACAGCAAGTAAACCAACAGAAAAATAGAAGAATAAAAGCTTGCCAACATCAATAGCAGCAATGAAAAATTAAACAAGGCCACAATCAATGCTGATAGGACTACATTAATGTCGCGGTATGATCTGCTTTTTGACACCCATCGCATTCTTTGTTGGATAAATCCGTTTAGGCTATGTTGCAGCTGTGTTTCTATCTGGGCTTCTGACGAATAAACAAACGATACGGCCTTGCTACCATACTTTTTTCGCATTGCAATGAGGGTAAACATATCATCGCCGGATACAATATTCCCATCATGAAATGTTTTTATTTCGATGGCCGATTTTCGATCAAGACCAATGTTTGCACCATTACCCATTAAAGGTAATTTCACTGCGGCAGCGCCTGCTGTGCTTGCCAGAAGGCTTAAAAATTCTAGTTCCTGAAATTGCATCAATAACTTACCGGAAGGAACCAGCCGCACAGGACCCAAAAGCATTTTGACGTCCTGATGCATATAAGCAGATGCCATGGTTTTGACCCAATTTACTGGAAGGAGACAATCGGCATCGGTCATTAAAACCAGATCGCTGCGAGAAGTATTTAAACCAAGCCATAAAGCATCCTTTTTACCTTGGCCATTATTACGTAACAACTGGATATTATCAGATCCTGACCCGCTAATGTAGTCATTTACCTTATTAGCGGTATCATCCTCTGAATGATCGTCTATGACAAGCATACTGAGAAGTTGTGAGGGGTAATCCTGTTGGGTAAAACTCTTCAACAGTTCAATTATTTGCCCGGCTTCATTGCGCACAGCTACCACAACTGTAACAGGAATGAACTCCTCAATCGGCTTGTATTTGACTCTTCTTAGTTTAAACAGGCCATAGGTATACATACTGATTAGAATCAAGTAGAGCATCGCCATTATTTCAACGAAATAAAGCAGCCATTTAAAGGTAATATCTATCATGTGGTTTCAACTTTATTGAAGAATTTAAGCCGGTAAACGAAAAATATCCCAAGCAATGCAGGTATCGCCAGGTTAATGATCCATAAAGCTGTGCTTGAAGCTAAAACAGCAAGTGCCATTGTTTCGGTCCATAACCCGGTATTCGCAAAATACTGACCAAAAACATAGAGTGCCAGGGACCCTCTGATACCAAGCTCGCTTAAAGCTACAGTAGGAATAATGGACAATGCAAAATATGTAAGCGCAATGAGCATCATGGCGTATAGATACGAAATTGGCACATTGAATAAAATCAGAAACAGATAAAACTGCAATGAAAATACGGCATATCTGAAAATACTGAATAGAAGTATTTGCATTAAGTCTCCAAATGAATAATAGGTAAAAACCTCAGCATATGATTCAATCCTGTTTTTCCATTTTTTGAACACCCTGGTCAATAAAGGTTTTATAAGCGGCAAATTAAAATACAGAACCAATAAAAAAATATGAAATGAAACAACAATCAACAGCAGACCGATAAACAACCATTGATTCAGCGTGATGGTTGTATCAAAAAAATATAACACGGCAAAAACAGATGCCAGGCTGCCAGCTAAAAGGGTTGTAATAAGCTGGGCAATGCTCCCGATAATTGTAACCAAAATACCTTTAACCGGATTGGTGCTTCTGAGCATAAATACGCGTCCCAGATAATCCCCAATCCGATTTGGCGTAAACATACTTACAGAAATACCGGTGAAAATAGCCTTAAAGGCAAGCAGAAATCCAACCGATTCCAATTTATCAATCAATAATTGCCATTTCACCGCTTCCAGTGATAGATTAAGCAACATCATAAAACAGATGGAACCCAACAGAAGGTAAAAGGAGGAATTTTGTTCCAAACCTTTGAAAAAATCCAGAACAATCACAATATCGCGTCCGTAAAAAACCTGCCTATAAATGAAATACAAGGTTGCCGCAACGATGATAAGTCGTATGACAATATTCCATGTTTTATTTACTTTTGTCATGAACACTTCAGTTGCGATTAAACGTGAAAACAGAGCGGATTATATTGGGTATTGATCCCGGAACTACCATCATGGGTTATGGCCTGATCAGTCAGCAGGGTAACAGCATGCAACTGCTGGTGATGGGCGTTTTGAAGCTCAATAAATATGACAATCACGCCTTGAAATTAAAAAAGATTTTTGAACGAACCCTTGAATTGATAAAAGAATATCATCCGGACGAATTATCTATTGAGGCTCCGTTTTACGGCAATAACGTTCAGTCCATGCTAAAACTTGGCAGGGCACAGGGCGTTGCGATGGCTGCTGGTTTATATGCCGACATTCCGATTTTTGAATATTCGCCCCGCAAGATCAAACAATCCATTACCGGTAATGGCAATGCCTCCAAAGAACAGGTTGCCGCAATGCTCAAAACACTCCTTAATTTCGAATTGCAGTCCAATCACCTGGATGCAACAGATGGTTTGGCAGCAGCTGTTTGTCATTATTTTCAGGGAAATGCAAAAGTAGCAGGCTCAGGATACAGTGGATGGAAAGCTTTTTTGAAACAAAATCCGGACAGGACCAAATAAGATCTTTACATAAGTTTCTGATAAAACTGCCACCACCGGTCAGGAATATCATCTTGCAATGCTGACTCATAATCCTTTTTGGAACAAGGTACGAAATGGTGTTTTTCGTACTTTTTACGATCTTTTCGTCCAAAAGAAAGATCGATCCACCAGCGGCCTGTTTTTTTACTGCGCAAAAAAACCACATCATCCTCCTGGCCCTCAATCTTTACCGTATATCTGGCAAATCGCTTACTTTCCGAGCTAGGTATATCTTGGCTTCGTCTGGCATATCCGTCAATAAAGTACCAAATCATTTGAGCAATCAGTTGTGCGGTGACATTGTTTTGATCAAGGCCAGGATTGAACTCATAAAACCCTATTGATGTAAGTTTATCGCTCATACCTGCGTAGCGGCAAATGCGGCAAGCCTCATCTCCGCTAAAACCATTTGGACCTGTATTGGCATTTCCTGGGGCATCAGCAGCACGTATTGCTGAGATATCAAAACTTAAAATATCGGCATTTCGCACAATCGGCTCAGCTTCTTCAGGATCGGCATGAATGTTTCCCAGCCTATAAACATCAAAAAAGAGATTTGTCATCAGCTCAAGTGCCCCATTATCAATGTAATATGATTGATATCCCAGGTTGGTATAATTGAATAAGTAATTTGGCTGGTGCAGAATGATTTTACTTAAGTAGGAACGCGCATGCAATTCATCCTCATCATTTCCCAAATCAAAAGCGGGATCCACACACACGAGATTAACCAGTTGTCCTATATTTTCATAAGCCAGGTAATTGGCAAAGGTTAGATCCTGACTTCCACCAAGAATGATTGGAATAATCTTGTTATTAATCAGTTGACTGCATACCTGTGACAAGGCAAAATAGGTGTCTTCAACACTGTGACCCTGTTTGATATTACCCAGGTCTGCCATTCGAACTTCAGGCCAGTGAAAAAACAATTTGTACAGTTGTTCCCTTATCTTATCAGGTGCAATTGAACTACCCTGATTGTTGATAGCCTTTCGGTCTTCATTCACACCAACAAGAGCCAGTTTTATCCCATCCAGGTCCGGAAAAAATGATGGATCTGAATAGATAAGCACCAAATCAGAAAACTGTTTTGAAATGGTGTATTCGCTTTCGTGCTTCTCTTTATATGGTTCAAGGAATAAGTTCAGTTCCATGCAGGCTCAGCTGGTTTTTATAACTATGCGAAAATAGCAAAATAAAAGCTTGAGGTGGCATCTTGGCCTGACCACGTTAAAACATTTCTACTTTAAAATAAGACTAAAAGATGGTGTGCCTTACTTTTTTTTACGTACAAACCGCTTTTTAGGTGTATTTGCAGGGTCGTTTACCAGCTTATGACAATCCTCCAGCTTAAGGTTTTCAGGATCGGTTCCTTTGGGGATTTTGAAGTTTTTCTTCTTATATGAAATATAGGGCCCGTATCGGCCATTCAGCACTTTCATTTCAGGATCTTCATCAAACTCTTTGATGGTGCTCTTGAGGTCCTTGACCCTTTTTTGCTCGATGATTTCAATGGCACGTTCTGCTGTTATGTTTTGAGGATCATCGGTTTTTTGTAGGCTGTAAAATTTATTGTCATGCCTCACATAAGGCCCAAACCGGCCGATAGCAACGGTCATTTCCTTTTCCTCAAACTGACCTAATGAACGGGGAAAACTAAACAGGTCAAGTGCATCTTCCAATGTAATGCTTTCCATCGTCTGGTTCTTTCTTAATCCTGCAAACCTTGGTTTCTCATCAGATTCTGTATCGCCAAGCTGAACGATTGGTCCAAAACGTCCTACTTTAACAAATACATTCTTCCCTGTTTCAGGATCAACTCCAAGCAATTTTTCCCCACTAAATTTGCGGGCATTTTCAAGTGTGTTTTCAATTTTCTCGTGAAAGGATCCATAAAACTCTTTGATCATTTCATTCCATTCGCGTTTGCCTTCGGCAATGGCATCGAATTCTTTTTCAACTTTAGCCGTAAAATTATAGTCGATAATGCTTTCAAAATATTGACAAAGAAACTTATTTACAAGAATACCAATATCTGTGGGGAAGAGTTTGGCTTTTTCAGCTCCTGTATTTTCTGATGCTGATTGTTGTGTGATTTGATCATTTTTCAGCTCGAGCAACCTGTACTTTCGTTTTTCTCCTGGCCGGTCTTCTTTAACAATATACTCCCTTTTGAGGATGGTTGAAATGGTTGGTGCATAAGTTGAAGGTCTTCCTATGCCAAGCTCTTCCATTTTTTTTACAAGGCTGGCTTCTGAATATCGCGGTGGTTGACGAGTGAACCGCTCCTGGGCCGTCATTCTCACGAGTTCAAGTGATTGTCCCTTTTGCATAGGGGGCAGCATTTTTTGCTGCTCTTCACCATTTTCATCATCAGTGCCTTCAAGGTACACTTTCAGGAAACCATCAAAACGGACTACCTCGCCGGTAGCCTGAAAATCTGAATTGTTAGTTGAAACATTGATGGTAACGATGGTTTTCTCCAGTTCAGCATCTGCCATTTGTGAAGCAAGAGTGCGTTTGCGTATCAGATCATACAAGCGTTCGACCTCAGGAGCACCACCAACAGTTTGTTGATCCATATAAGTTGGCCTGATGGCTTCATGCGCCTCCTGTGCACCTTTTGATTTTGTGGTATACTTTCGAACTTTAACATATTTACTTCCATAACTTTTGGTAATTTCATCCTTAGCCATTTGCAATGCAAAATTCGACAGGTTGACGGAGTCAGTTCGCATATAGGTAATCTTTCCGGATTCGTACAGCTGTTGTGCAATACGCATGGTGTTGGCTACTGAATATCCGAGCTTTCTACTTGCTTCTTGTTGAAGTGTGGAAGTGGTGAAAGGAGGTGCAGGAGTCTTTTTCACAGGTTTGGTTTCAACCGCCGTGATCGAATAATCAGCGCCGAAACAAGTTTCAAGATATTTAAATGCCTTTTCTTCAGTTTTAAAACGCTCGGGAAGCTCAGCAACCAATTCATGTTTACCGTCCTGGTTTTCAAACATAAACCTTGCTGTAACCCTGAATGATGAGCTAACTTTAAACTGTTTGATTTCCTCTTCGCGCTCCACGATCAATCGCACTGCCACCGACTGAACCCGACCTGCAGATAATGCCGGTTTCACCTTTTTCCAAAGCAGGGGCGACAGCTCATAGCCCACAAGCCGGTCAAGCACTCTTCTGGCTTGTTGGGCGGCCACAAGGTCATGATTAATTGAACGTGGATTCTCAATGGCTTTTGTAATGGCACTTTTTGTGATTTCATGAAAAACAATACGTCTGGTTTTATCCTCACTCAAGTTAAGCGCCTTAAATAAATGCCATGAAATAGCCTCTCCTTCACGATCTTCATCAGATGCAAGCCATACGACTGCGGCTTCTTTGGCGTTCTTTTTAAGCTCATTGATAAGTTTTTTCTTATCCGGTGAAATTTCATATTGTGGTTCAAATCCTTTATTAATATCAACGCCAAGCTGTGTTTTATTCAAATCCATAACGTGCCCGTAGCTGGATTTGACAATAAAATCATTACCTAAAAAACTTTCAATGGTCTTGGCCTTAGCAGGAGACTCAACTATAACTAGATTTTGTGACATCAGTTCCTTTTCTTATAAATGATTAGATTTCGAAGTTTCAAAACGGCACAAAAGTAATATTAATACGCAATTTAAACATAAAAACTAACGTTTGAGGATGATAAGTTGTTGTTTAATAGCTCTTTGAGTGTACATATGAGATTGGGATAATGCTGGTTTATATTGCTTAATCATAGAATACTGTTAAGGGGGCAATGGAACAATGCTTATATGCTGCCGTTGCAAGACAATAAAGAATGAGTAAATTTGCGAATCTAAAATCATTAGAAACCAATCATTTTTTTGTAGGGACAAAGCCAGTATAAAAGCTAAAGTAAAACTTATGGAGCATAAAAAAATTGCTGTAATCGGTCTGGGTTATGTTGGCCTGCCATTGGCAGTTGAGTTTGGTAAAAAAAGACCTACCATTGGTTTTGATATTAATAACACACGTATAAAAGAGTTAAAAGATGGCCATGACAGGACTCTTGAGGTAGACGACCATGAGCTGGCTTTAGCTAAATTTCTTATGATCACGGAAAGTATCATTGATATCCAGGACTGTAATTATTATATCGTGACTGTGCCTACCCCAATTGACAAAAGTAGAAGACCTAATCTCACGCCACTGATCAAGGCCAGTGAAACTGTGGGAAAGGTCCTAAAAAAAGGCGATATAGTAATTTATGAATCAACTGTTTATCCCGGAGCAACTGAAGAGGATTGTGTGCCTGTTCTTGAAAGGATAAGTGGATTAAAATACAACCGGGATTTCTATTGTGGATATTCACCTGAACGCATCAATCCGGGTGATAAAGTACATACTGTAACAAAAATCAAAAAAGTGACCTCGGGCAGCACCACTGAAGTAGCCGAGGAGGTAGATCAGCTTTACAAAACCATCATTACTGCCGGCACGTTCAAGGCTAGTTCAATCCGTGTGGCTGAGGCCGCAAAAGTGATCGAAAATTCGCAACGCGACATCAATATTGCTTTTGTTAACGAATTGGCAGTCATTTTCAGTCGTATGGGTATTGACACTAATGAAGTGCTTGATGCCGCTGCTACCAAATGGAATTTTTTGCCTTTCAGGCCTGGCTTGGTTGGTGGGCACTGTATTGGAGTCGATCCATATTATCTTACGCATAAGGCCCAGGAGCTGGGATATAACCCTGAGATCATCCTGGCAGGGCGGCGCCTTAATGATGATATGGGTTTTTTTGTTGCAAATCAGATCATTAAACTCATGATCCGCAAAGGGCAGAGAGTGGAAGGTGCGGCTATTTTGGTATTGGGAATCACCTTTAAGGAAAACTGCCCCGATATCAGAAACTCACGCGTACCAGACCTAATTCATGAACTGGAATCGTTTGGATGTAAAGTTGAGATTTTTGATCCCTGGGCGGACAAAAGTGAGGTGTTTGAGGAATATGGTATTAACATCATGGTAGATAAGGAAGAGCTTGAGGACAAGAAATATGCTTCTGTCGTTGCTGCTGTGGCACATGATAAATTTCTAAATCTGGATATTGAAAAGCTTTGTTTACCCAATGCCATTGTATATGATATCAAATCCATTTTACCTAAAGATAAAGTGGATGCAAGGCTCTAAAAAAATAAGCAGATGAAAAATTTTGGATTGATAGGTGCAGCAGGCTATATAGCTCCACGCCATTTGAAGGCTATAAAGGAAACCGGAAATCAGCTCGTTACCGCACTGGACCCGTTTGATAGTGTTGGCATTCTTGATGGTTATTTTCCAGATGCAAGTTTCTTTACAGAGCCTGAACGTTTTGACCGGCATCTTGATAAGTTGCGTCGCATTGGAAGCAATCCAATAGATTATGTCAGTATTTGCTCTCCAAATTACCTTCACGATGCACACATCCGAATGGTACTTCGAAATCAGGCACATGCCATCTGTGAAAAACCACTTGTACTAAATCCATGGAATGCAGAGGCATTAGCTGAGATTGAGGCCGAAACCGGAAAAAAAATCTATACCATTCTTCAACTCAGGCTTCATCCTGCGATCATTGCACTCAGGGATGAGGTGTTGAATGGACCCAAAAATAAACTATACAACATCAACCTGGAGTATATCACTGCTCGGGGAAGTTGGTACTTCAGGTCATGGAAAGGATATCCGGAAAAATCAGGAGGTATAGCGACCAATATCGGAATTCATTTTTTTGATATGCTTTGCTGGATCTTTGGTGAAGTGCACGAAAACAAAGTGATTGAATATCTTCCCGACAGGGCCTCAGGCTTCCTGGGCTTAGAAATGGCCAGTGTAAACTGGTATTTAAGTATAAATGCAGCTACACTTCCTGAAAACATCCGTCACAAAGGTCAAACCACCTATCGTTCTTTAAGAATGGATGGCAGGGAAATTGATTTTAGTGGCGGTTTTACCGATCTGCATACCCTAAGCTACGAGCAAATATTACAGGGAAATGGTTTTGGTATTGATGATGCCAAACCGTCCATACAGATTGTACATGATATTCGAAAACAACAATAAGGTATTTGGTTATAGCTGAGCCAATTGAGTTGTATTGCCTATTTTGGTTAATTTTAACCCATATAAAAACTATCTCTTAAAAACATGTCACAACTCCTTTTTCAAAGCATACAAGCTGCAGTTGAAGCAGGGAAATCAATAATGGAGGTGTATGCAACAGATTTCGGAGTGGAAATAAAAATTGATCAGAGTCCGGTTACACTTGCAGATAAGCGTGCGCATGATTTGATTCTTGATTTACTAAGCCGGACGGATATTCCCGTAATCAGTGAAGAAGGCATGGTTGTGCCTTTTGACCAGCGAAAAACCTTCGATACATTCTGGCTGGTCGATCCACTTGACGGTACCAAAGAATTTGTGAAGCGAAATGATGAGTTCACCGTTAATATTGCTTTGATAAAAGAACAGAAAGCCATTATGGGTGTGATTTATGCACCTGTTTTTGATTTGTTATACTTTACATTTGAAAACAAAGCCTACAAGCTTGTTCATGCCAGTAAAATTATTTCTGAATCACGCCATGTAACAGAATTCGTTGAAAAGTCTATTTGCATGCCCATCATCCAAAAAAATGAATCACTCAGGCTTATCACCAGCCGATCGCATCATAATATGGAAACCAGGTCATATATAGAAAAGTTACGTTCAATGAATCCTGAATTAAAAATTATCAGATGTGGAAGCTCCCTCAAGCTTTGTAAGGTTGCTGAAGGTTTGGCAGAGGTTTATCCCAGGTTTGGCAACACTTCAGAATGGGATATAGCAGCAGGACACGCCATCATTTCGGCCTGTGGTGGCAGGATAGTTGAAGCTTACAATCCTGACCATGAGTTGTTATATAATAAAGAATCGATGAATAACCCTCCATTTATTGCTTATTCATCCACTTTTAAAACATGAACCGAATCATAAAAAAACTATGAATACTTATACGATTAACAATTTAAGGGAACTTGAGGCCGAATCGATCCATATCATCCGTGAGGTAGCCGCAGAGTTTGAAAAGCCTGTGATGTTGTACTCAATTGGTAAGGATTCTTCGGTTATGGTGCGGCTTGCAGAAAAAGCATTTTATCCCGGTACAGTTCCTTTTCCACTGATGCATATCGACAGCAAATGGAAATTCAGGGAAATGATTGAGTTTAGAAACAATTATGCAAAGGAGAAGAATTGGGATCTGATCGTACATTATAACAAAAAAGGTTTTGAAGCCGGTATCGGCCCTTTCACACATGGAAGCAAAGTGCATACAGATATAATGAAAACCGAAGCTTTGCTTGAAGGCCTGAGTCAACATGGTTTTGATGCAGCATTTGGGGGGGCCAGGCGTGATGAAGAGAAAAGCCGGGCCAAAGAACGAATTTTCTCCTTCCGGGATAGGTATCACCAGTGGGATCCAAAAAATCAGCGTCCTGAATTATGGGATATCTATAATGCCAGGGTCCATAAGGGCGAGTCTATCCGTGTTTTTCCATTGAGTAATTGGACTGAGTTGGATATTTGGCAATATATTCGACTGGAGCGCATCCCAATCGTTCCGCTTTATTTTGCAAAAGAAAGGCCTGTAGTTGAATACAATGGTGCATGGGTGCTGGTGGATGATGACCGTATGCCAAAAGAGCTTGCACATCAAGCTGTGATGAAAATGGTGCGTTTTCGTACCCTGGGCTGTTACCCATTAACAGGTGCCATTGAGTCTGCTGCTGATACCATTGAAAAAATCGTGGAGGAGATGATGACCACAACCAAGTCGGAACGCACAACACGTGTAATTGACTTCGACCAGGAAGGATCCATGGAACAGAAAAAAAAAGAAGGCTATTTTTAGAAGTAAGCCAGCTTGTTGATTAATACACGCCAAAAAAATTGATGCTAATGGACATAAACCAATTTCTTGATCAGGATCAACAAAAAGACTTGTTGCGCTTATTAACAGCCGGATCTGTTGACGATGGTAAATCAACACTAATAGGTCGTTTGCTCTTTGACAGTAAAAAAGTTTATGAAGATCATCTTGTTGCACTTGAACGCGACAGTAAACGCATCGGACATGCAGGTGAGAATATTGATTATGCCTTATTGCTAGATGGACTAAAAGCTGAACGCGAGCAAGGTATTACCATTGATGTAGCCTATCGTTATTTTAGCACAAACAAGCGAAAGTTCATTATTGCCGATACGCCAGGGCACGAACAATATACACGGAATATGGTAACAGGCGCCAGCACTGCCAACCTGGCCATTATTCTTGTTGATGCACGGAAAGGGATTATAACACAAACCAAAAGACACACATTCCTGGTATCACTGCTTGGAATCAGGCATATTGTTTTGGCAGTAAACAAAATGGATCTTGTTGATTATGATGAAAATATTTTTAAATCTATTTGTGATGATTATCGTCGTTTTGTAACACGCCTTGATATCCCTGATGTTCAGTTTATCCCTTTATCAGCTATGCAAGGAGATAATGTAGTGGATCTTTCAACAAGAATGCACTGGTACCACGGAAAAAGCCTGTTGAATTTTCTTGAAGAGGTTCATGTCGGATCCGACCGAAATTTTGATGACTTGCGGTTTCCTGTTCAATATGTGCTGCGTCCAAGTTTAAACTTTCGCGGGTTTTCAGGCAAGGTATCCTCCGGTATAATTCGTAAAGGTGATGAAGTTGTAGTATTACCATCATTAAAAACATCCAGGATAATTTCTGTTTTAAATGCCGGAGAAGAAACAGAATATGCTTTTCCACCGCAATCAATAACCATACAATTAGAAGATGAAATTGATATTTCGCGTGGTGACATGATCGTTCATCCGGCTAACCGTCCCCGTACAGAGCGTCAATTTGAAGCCATGCTGGTATGGATGAACGAGAAGCCGATGGATCCTTATGCAAGTTTTTATATTAAACACACCACAAACACAACTAGGGCCCGAATCGACACAATACGTTATAAACTAGACGTGAACACACTTGAAAAGTCAGCGGCAGATAAGTTTGAGCTGAATGAAATCGGTCGCGTGGTTATGACTACCAATAAACCACTGTATTTTGACCCTTACCGGAAAAATCATGGAACCGGTTCCTTTGTGCTTATTGATACCATCACGAACGATACCATTGCCGTTGGGATGATCATTGACAAACTTAGTGAATCAGACTTGAGCTCACGCATCCATATTCCCGACAGCAAACATAAAATTGACAACGGCCTGAGCCTCATAAGCCAAAAAGAAATTGAAACGAAATATAGGCAGCAAGGAAGCACGATCTGGATTACAGGTTTACATGGCAGCGGAAAGAATGTTTTAGCTTACAACCTTGAGCGCCGTCTTTTTGATTTGGGTGCAATCGTTGTGTTGCTTGATGGCAGTACCATACGTTCTGGATTATCACGTGAACTGGATTATTCACCTGCAGATCGTGCAGAACATCTTCGTAGGGTAGCCCATATTTGCAAAATATTAAATGATCAAGGCATCATAACCATTTGTTCGTTCATCTCGCCCAAAGAGAGTATTCGCCAACAGATTGCTGAAATAATTGGTAAAGATAGATTTAAGCTTGTTTATATGGATGCATCCATGGAATATTGCAGGAAAAATAAGCCTGAGTTGTACCAATTGGCAGATGAGCAAAAATTGAGATTTATGCCTGGAATAGATGAGCCTTTTGATGTGCCTCAAAATGCAATAATGAATCTGAAACCCAATGAAACAGAACAAAATTGCAATGACATCATTGATTTACTTGCCAGGGAAAAACTTTTTCCCTTAGATTAATGTGAAAAATTAAACGAACTTTTGTTTCACTTGATTTTCCGGCTTATAAGTATAACAAAAAACCCAAGCAGCGGGCTAAAAACGAAGCATATAAAAAACAACCACTGCTTATTCAACCGGCTATGCTGGTGATACTTCTCAGATAGGTATAACGAAAACCCGTACCAAATCACAAAAACAATTGCTAACCAAAGTCCGGTCATAGCCTAATAAAAATAGATTAACAAATATACTAGTGGTATAGCTATTCCAAGCAGTGTAAGCCATGCTCCACGAGCAGTAATGCCATCACCTCCACGCGGAATAAGAATGCCAGATAATGCGAGAATAATCAATGCGCCAGAGAAAATATCTGAATACCAGGTCCATGTTTTTACCGGGTTATAGTGCAAATAATTCATTTCGCGGAATATCGGTCTGCGTTTAATTTTCTCGACATGTCCCAGGCCTGTTTCAAGATTGATATCCGCAATACCTCCTCTTAAAAAAACTTTGAGCCTGTGAGGTGTAGGATAAAAATGTCTGCGGTAATCCCTATGCTCATCTATTGATTTGAGTAAATCCATTACTTCCTCTGCATCAAGACGTTTGCTGATGGGGCCAACATCAATCTGCTTTTCAATCACAATAAAATTTGGATTCCAGTCGTCACGGTGATTAATGGCAATACCGGATAAAGCATAAACGATCGTCATGCCAAAAAAGAAATAGCCAAAATCACGATGTATGGCTTTGTTCCATTTTCTCCACTTAAAAGACATCCTGTGAAATTGGTTAAATAAAAGGCATGGAAATAAAGTCCAATCGGATTAATTTATGCTTTAATCATCAAGCAACTGGTATTCTGTAGCGATCATGGAGTAAAAAGAAAGTTTATCCGTACCTTTCTCAGCCATCATTTCCCTGTAACGGAGTATTTGCTTATACGAAGCTGATTCGGTATAAACTTCATATTCACAGTCTT
Organism: uncultured Bacteroidales bacterium; assembly: GCA_937926515.1. Lineage (GTDB taxonomy): Bacteria > Bacteroidota > Bacteroidia > Bacteroidales > F082 > CALAZZ01. The sequence continues at coordinate 14,003 of CALAZZ010000039.1, forward strand.
CATGTTCCTCTCCATCCTCTAATTCTTCAGCCTTAAGTTCGTCCTCCCATTCAAGTAAATAGGCTTCATCTACAATAAATTCTTCAACGATTCCTGTTGCAATCACCACACTGCCTTCCCATTCTGATTTGAAGGCTGCCATACCTTCATTTGTATTGATGCGCACTTTACCAGGTGCATCCATATCAACCAGAAACATTTTTCTGCCTCCATGGCTGCAAACATGATCAATAACACCTTTTACGGTAATTTCTTCACCCACATAGGCAGAAGCTACTTCATCAAAATTGGCTGGGGTAAAAATTTCCTTGAGGTTTTCATTTTCACTTACTTCAGCAGATTGTTGCGATCCGCAGGAAAAGGAAATAATTGCCAGGCTAATAATAAATACAATGTTTTTCATAGGTTTGTATTGTTTGTTAAAATATTGGTTTGTAAAAAGAGTTGCAAATATAAAAAAAGCAAGTACTTGTAAAAAAAATTAATCTTCTATTATCAGATCCTCTTCAGCGATGGCGATGCCATCATATCTTCGTTCAATTCCATTTACGAAGCCAATTGTTAAAAAGATCGTACCATCTTCGTTGTATTTTATCCAGTCGCCATTTCTACGCCCCATAACATATTGACCTTCTTCCCGTTTGCGTCCATTAGGATAATACCAAATATGTGTGCCATTGGGATTATCATCAATAAAACGGCCTTCAAATGACAGGGATCCGTCATTAAAAAAGTATTTCCAGTTTCCATTACGCATACCCATGGAATATTGACCTTCTTCCCGATGATCGCCATGTTCAAAAAACCAGAATCCTTCTTCAAGTCCTTCAATAAAGTCACCTTGAGTAAGGACCTTACCTTGAATGTCATATTCCGTCATCATTCCATCAAGCAATCCATTTACATAATGCTCCTCGCGGAGCAAGGCTCCATGATCATAAAACCACAACCATTTTCCTGATGGCAAGCCATTTTCATCAAAGGTACCACGTTGTTCAAGTTGGCCGTTAGGATAATAGAATTCCCATTCACCCGTCCGTTTATCATGGGTATAGCTTCCTCTTGCCCTGAGTGTGCCATCTGCAAAATATTCAGTCCAAAATCCCTGCCGCTGACCATTTTCAGATAAGATACCTTCGGCAACAACAATACCATTTCGAAAAAAATAAGATTTTTCTATTTCGCCTTCCTCATTGTATTCACGCCTAACCCCTTCAGGTACTCCATTTCTGTAGGTTGCCTCCACCTTTACCTGACCTGTAGGATAGTAATCACGTCTTATTTCAAGTCTGGCCAATTCAGCCACACTTTCCTGTTTAATATCATCCACATACTTGGTTACATTTACAAGATTTCCATTGCGGTCATAATCTTTAAATATACCATGACGCATGCCATGACGGTATACACCTTCAGCTTTAAGCACATCATTATCATAAAACCATTTCCATACTCCATTTCGTTGGTTATTGGCATCATAGCGGTTAATACGTTCTCTGTTGGTAATAAATCCACGCTGATATGTGATCAGTTCATTGATGGTTCCATCTTCATCATATTGCCTGGCGATACCGTTTTCGAGTCCGTTTTCAAATGGTATTGATTTCAATAAAATACCTTCAATCGAATAATACTTTGTAAGCCCTTGCTTGATGTCATTCACAAACATTTCGCGGACGATCTCATCAGCATGATAAGTAACACGCTCACCATGTTTTTTACCTTCCTTGTAGTTGATTTCCAAACTAATACGACCACTTTCATCATAAAATAACCAAAGGCTGTCGAGTTCAAAATCTTTCCTGTTTCCTTCTGATTTCAGAGTACCGTCAACATAATAGGTTTTCCAATAACCATCTGGTTTACCATCCAACAGGTATCCTTCACTTGATACCATACCGTTTTCATGGTAAAAAACAGTAAATTCTCTACCATTTGTAACCTCTTGGGAAATGAGGCCGGTCCATACAACAACCAATATAGCAATCAGAAATGTCTTTTTCATACTTTCCTTACTTGATTATACCCAACTTATACGATATATCAAGCATCCGCTCAATAGGTCTTTTCGCTTTTTCAATCACATCTGATGGCAGGCTGATTTCAGGTTTTTCTTTATTAAGGGCAGCATAAAGCTTATCCAGCGTGTTAAGCTTCATATATGGACAGTCATTACAGCTGCAGGTCTCATCACTCGGAACGATAAGAAATTCCTTTTCAGGACTTTGTTGCTTCATCTTATGTAAAATACCTGATTCAGTAGCTACAATAAACTTAACGGCTTCATCCTCTTTGGTGTATTTTAGAAGTGCCGTTGTCGAGCCAACGAAGTCAGCCAGTTCCAAAAGCTGTGCTTTACATTCTGGATGAGCAATAAGTTTGGCATCAGGATGTTCTGTTCTTAATTTAATCACAGCCTCAGTTGTAAGAATATCATGCACTTCGCAGGTAGCGTCCCATAAAACCATATCACGACCGGTTTCACGATTGATATATCCACCCAAATTTTTATCAGGAGCAAAAATGATCTTTTGATCCTTAGGAAAAGACTCCACAATCTGAACCGCGTTGCCTGAAGTGCAAATAACATCCGACATGGTTTTGATTGCCGCAGAGCAATTGATATATGAAATAACAACGTGGTCAGGATGTTTCTCCTTAAACCGGCTAAACTCATCGGGAGGACAGCCATCAGCCAATGAGCATCCGGCTTCAAGATCAGGCAATACAACCAATTTATCAGGATTGAGTATTTTGGCAGTTTCAGCCATAAAGTGTACACCAGAAAATACGATCATATCTGCTTCAGTCTTTGCTGCTTGTTGTGCCAAACCTAAACTGTCTCCAACATAATCGGCCAAATCCTGTATTTCGGGTACCTGGTAATAATGTGCCAGAATTACAGCATTTTTTTCCTTTCGTAAACGATTAATTTTGGCAATTTTATCCATTCTAAACCTCCTGAAATAATAAATAAGATTTACTTTCGTCTCGTTACAAATTTATACTTTTTCATTCTCTTTGTCAGGTAAACATCTGTTAGATTTACCATATATATAAATCTTTTAATAAAATTTATTATTTAATGTTATGGGCCTGTTAATAGCTGTATAAATTTTAAACAGTTTATTTGCAAATTTCAGTTATAAGATTTTATAAACATTAAACCAACAATTATTAACCTCTATTGTATTCTTTATTAAAAATATATGAATTATTCAATGTAAATACTGATTAATGATTTGTTAATATTTTCTTCTGAATGGATTATTCAGTAATTGTTGATTTAATAATGATAAACCTTTGATATTTTCTAATAAAAATCAGATTTTCTTCCATTTGTTTACAATATGGCGATCATTGAATAGTTTTTTAATAGTTAATAACAGCAGTTAACAATTATTCACAGGAAATTGTTGAGAACTATTATATTGTTTATAATGAACTAATTATGAAAAATAGTTTGCTTTATGTGTTGGCATTAAATTGTTCATTTTTAGCCAAAACAATTGTAGACTGCCTTAAAAAATAGATACTTTTGTAAGTAAAATTATTAACACCAGATTTATGTCGATTACAGTAGCGATGGCCAGTGACCACGGTGGATGTGAATTAAAGGCTTTTATAAAGCAAAAGCTTGTTAATGAGAATTATGAGGTGGTTGATTATGGTACCAATTCAACTGAAAGTGTTGATTATCCCGATTTTATTCACCCTTTGGCAAAAGCCATAAATGATGGAAAATACCTGAGGGGAATAATTATGTGCGGTAGTGGCAATGGGGCACAAATGACAGCGAATAAATACAGCAATGTACGTGCTGGCTTAGCCTGGAATCAAGAACAGGCACAACTTATTCGGAAGCATAACAACGCCAATATAATGTCATTGCCTGGCCGGTTTCTTGATTTTGAAGTAGCCTGGGAAATGGTGAAGATATTTCTGGAAACAGAGTTTGAAGGTGGGCGCCATGCAATAAGGGTTTCAAAAATTTCAGAAATGCTATAGCATATGTCCTTTCATCAGACTTCATTTAACCAAAATGCCAATCGTGTTGCTTTTGATAAGGATCATCGACAACGGATAAATTTTAACATTGCTCGTTATGATACTGCTGTTCTGAAAGGAAAAAAAATATTTTCAAACCTTGAATTGGCACGACAACGTGCAGCAAGTATCAAATACAAGTCAATTTATGCAATTGACAAGTTTTTGATTGAATTTGAAACCAATTTTACACGAAACGGCGGAAAAATCATTTGGGCAAAAGACGATGCAGAGGCTCGAAAAGCAGTTTTACAATTATTTGAACATCATCAGGTATCGAAGGTTGTTAAGTCAAAATCAATGACCTCAGAAGAGATTGGTTTAAACGAGGCCTTGCTAGAGAAAGATATCGAGGTTGTTGAAACGGATCTGGGTGAATATATTGTGCAGCTGGCAGATGAAAAGCCTTACCATATTGTTACTCCTGCCATGCACAAATCCAAGAATGATATAGGCAATTTATTCCATGAAAAATTTGGGCTTGATCCAGCCAGCCAGCCCGAGCAAATTACAGCATTCGTCCGAAATAAATTAAAAAAAGATTTTTTCGAAGCACAAGCAGGGATCACCGGGGCCAATTTCCTGGTTGCAGATACAGGCTCTGTTGCGCTTACCGAAAATGAAGGCAATGGACTAATGACAATGGCATTTCCAAACCTTCACATTGTTCTGGCAGGCATTGAAAAAATCATTCCTTCAATAGATGAACTTGATTTGTTGTGGCCACTACTTGCTACTCATGGAACCGGCCAGGCCATGACAGCTTATAATTCCATTATTAGTGGTCCTGCAAAAGATCACGAACATAGCGGACCTAAACAAATGGTGGTTATTCTTATTGATAATGGACGAACTGAACTTTTGGCTAAAACCCGTCAAAGGATTGCTTTGAGTTGTATCCGGTGCGGTGCCTGCCTCAATGCTTGTCCGGTATACAGAAATATTGGCGGACACACCTACGAAACCACATATAGCGGACCCATAGGCTCCGTTATCACACCTCATATGAGAGGAATGAAATCGTATCAACATTTGAGTTTTGCATCCACTCTTTGTGGACAATGTACAGAAGTGTGCCCTGTTAAAATTCCGTTACATGAGTTGTTGGTACTGAATAGGAATGATGCTGTAAAAGAAGGCCATATTAAATCATCCGAACGGTTCTTAATGAATAGTTCACGCAAGCTACTTCTCAATCGTAAGCTTATGAATTTGGGTGGAAGAAGTACAAAAAATATGGTTATGAAGTATTTCATTGGAAAAGGATGGGGCGACCGGCGCGAATTACCCAACTTTGCACCAAAAACGTTTGGTAAACTTTGGAAGGAGCATGAAGAAAAGTTGAAAGCCGGTAAAATACAAAAAGCACCCAAAAAGAAAATCGATTAACAGAACTATCCCTACGGATGCTTTTCATTTAATCCCTAATCCAACAACGCAGCAATTGTTGAACGCAATTCTTCATCACGCAGGTTTTTGTCAATGATGATTCCATTTTCATCAATCAGAACACTGTGTGGTATAGATTGAACGCCATACTTTTTACCGGCATTGTTTCCCCAGCCTGCCAGATCCGATACATGCCACCAGGTAAGTTCATCTTCTTCTATAGCTTCGATCCATTTGTCTTTATCGGTGTCAAGTGAAACCCCAAACACATCAAACCCTTTATCCTTATAGTCTTGATATACAGCAACAATATTTGGATTTTCCCTACGGCAAGGACCGCACCATGATGCCCAAAAATCAACAAGTAGAAGTTTACTTCCAACCGCATCTGACAAGGCTATCAATTGACCGGTTGGGTCTTCTTGTTCAAAGTCAACGAATGGTTGACCAACTGCAACGCGCCTGAGTATTTCAACCTTTTCCCTCAACTCATCTGCATAAATGCTGTTTTTATTTGGGTCAAAATTAGCAACCATACCTTCTAATTCCTCTAATTCAAACATATAGGAATTTCGATAAAGCGCAAAATGAGCTACAACATCTTCAGAATTATTATTAACAAAATCAACCAGATATTGATTTTGTTCAATTTGAGTGCTTGTATATGAAGCTTCGGCAATATCCATACCCTCTTTATCCTGATTCATCTCAGCAGCCTGGTATTCGGCATAGGCAGCCCGTAACTTGTCATTGAAAGATTCATAATTGATGATAAAATGCTCATACCTGTCATGTGTTTCGGAGCCGGTTAATTCGGATTCACGGATATTTTCTGTATGCAAACGAATGTTCATTGGCGAAGCTTCCGCAAAAAAACCGAAAACATTCCGGTTGCCTTCAACGCTCAAATAAAAGAATTCAGGGTTATCCAATATTCCAGTGAAAACAGCCTGACTTTCGATTACTTGCATAGAGTCGATAGTGATCCATTCACCGTCGGCTCGTTTTTGAAGTTTAAGATTTTTACCTTCAATTCCTTCTGCCACCACATCAATGGTGTATGTATTTTCTGCAGTTGGCATGGTGCAAGAACCTATTATAAAAGCAGTTATGAAAACAATATAATATATTTTCTTCATTGTAATTAGATATAAATTTATTTACACAAAACTAAGTAAAATTGAATATGCTGCATTTCAATCAATTCAAACACTTATCTTTTTTTTCCAACGGCGAAAAAGTACACCAGCAAAAGGATGATTATTTCAGTAAATATTACACTTAGCAATATTCGTAAAAAAGTATGTCCTAATTGGTTAAAGCTAAAAGCCTCAAGAAAAAACAAACTTATGTGATGTACCAATACAAGCAAGGTTGAATAGATGAAAAACCAGTTTTTATCTTTTTGTAATATGCTGTTGTTTTCATCTTCTACCATCATCTTGGGCCCTGACACTATTCTTATAACCGTAGGGCGCAAAAAAGCCATGAAAACAGTTGCACTTGTATGTAAACCAGGAGTTGTCATGAACCAATCAACAGATAACCCCATTGCAAAAGCAGAAATCAACAGAAGCCATTTAGGTGTTGAAAAGGGCAATAATAGGACAAATAAGATATAAACAAATGGATTTATGAAAAAACCAACGCGAATATTGTTCAATATTAAAACCTGTAAAAAAAGGAGCAACACAAATCTCAACACATTTATAAGATAATTATTCATAGTTGTTTAGAAGTTTGAGTTGTTCTATTTCCCATTGCATACGATTGCTTACCACAAATACCCAGCTAAGTTTATTGAAATCGGTAGCGAAACTGATATGCGCATGATTCAGTCCACTTCCTTCGGGGCTAAAATACTCGGTGATGGTTCCTACCATGATACCTTCCGGAAAAAGGAATGAATGGCCGCTGGTAACAATTGTATCGCCCGGTAACACATCTATATGTGTTGGAATGTCCTCAATTACCCCATATTTATAGTTGGGTCCATACCAGGCCAGATTGGCAAGCTGGTTGTTTTTAGCGAATTTAATGCTAAGGCGGGCATGCTTATGTAAAATGGATAGTGCAGTGGCATAATTTTCGGAAACACCAGTGATTATTCCGGCTACCCCATTGGTTGAAATGATGCCCATTTCTTCCTCTATTCCATGTTTGCGTCCTTTGTTGATGATGATATAATTATTTCGCAAGTGCACTGAATTGCTAACTACTTTTGCCGGGATGAATTCCAGATTTACCGAGGTATCAAACTGATGGTAGGCGGTATCTGAAATTTCTTTGTAATGTGATAGAAGCTGTTGTAAAGTGGCATTTTGTTCGGCAAGCATGCGGTTGGTGCGTCTAAGTTTGAGATAATCACCTACGGATGAACCCACTTTTAAGATCGCACCGCTGATATTGCTTGTGATATTGACCACTGCCGCCCTGTGATAAGTATGGCTGTTGGCAAGCATGTAAATAGAAAACGCCTCGAGCAACAAAAACAGCAGCACGAAATGATGTTTCTGCAAGAAGCGAATTAAGTTATACATGGGTTTATACCTGTCAATATATGCTGATAAATAAGCCCTACAAACTTATTTGATCAAGAACGGGAATTTATCAAAATTCTTAAGTGCAATGCCTGTCCCACGGGCTACAGCGCGAAGCGGGTCTTCAGCCACATGAACAGGTAATTTTGTTTTCTGATGTAAACGTTTATCAAGTCCTCTTAACAAGGAACCTCCTCCTGCAAGATAGATGCCCGTGCGATAAATATCTGCTGATAACTCCGGAGGTGTCATCTCAAGTGCATTCAACACAGCAGCTTCGATCTTCAGTATACTCTTATCGAGGCAATGCGCAATCTCGGTGTAGTTTACTTTAATCTCCTTTGGAATACCGGTTAGCATATCTCTTCCATGTACGGGAAAATCATCCGGCGGATTATCAATCGTAGGAAGGGCTGCGCCCACTTCAATTTTTATACGTTCGGCTGTTCTTTCCCCTATATTAATGTTGTGCTGTTTGCGCATATATTCTTCAATATCAGAATTGAAATCATCGCCGGCAATTCGTATGCTTTTGTTGTTTACAATACCGCCAAGTGCAATAACTGCGATTTCGCTTGTACCTCCACCAATATCAATGATCATATTGCCATTAGGCTCAAGTACATCTATACCGATACCGATTGCTGCAGCCATAGGTTCGTGAATAAGCCTTACTTCTTTTGCACCGGCCTGTTCGGCAGAATCCTTCACGGCACGTTCTTCTACTTCGGTAATTCCCGAAGGAATACAGATCACCATTTTCAGTGATGGCGGAAAGAATCTGTTCTTAAATCCGATCATTTTGATCATTTCACGGATCATATATTCAGCTGACTGGAAATCAGCAATAACACCATCGCGCAAAGGCCTGATCGTTTTAATATTTTCATGTGTTTTACCATGCATCATCATGGCTTTTTTGCCAACGGCAATAATTCGGCCTGTATTCCGCTCTATTGCCACAATTGATGGCTCATCAACCACTACTTTGTCATTGAAAATAATGATGGTATTGGCTGTTCCAAGGTCAATCGCAATTTCTTTGGTTAAGAATGAAAATAGTCCCATATTTTTTTACTAACGGTGTGATTACTAATGTTTAAAATGTCGCTTACCCGTAAACACCATTCCCAGTTCCAGTTTGTTGCAGGCATCTATACTTTCCTGATCCCTTATTGATCCACCGGGCTGAACAATAGCTTCAATTCCTGCTTTTGCGGCTATTTCAACTGAGTCAGCAAACGGAAAAAATGCATCGGATGCCAATACTGATCCTTTTAAATCAAATCCATTTTCCCTGGCTTTTGAAATAGCATGTTTCAGTGCATCCACACGTGATGTTTGACCAATACCTGAAGCCAGCAGCTGTGCATTTTTTGCCAGAACTATCGCATTCGAACGGGTGTGTTTCACGATTTTATTTGCAAATACCAGATCTTCGACCTGGGAGCTATTCAGCTGCTTTTTTGTTACCAAATTAAAATCAGCAGCTGATTCTGTTTCACGATCACGATCCTGTTCCAGAATGCCGTTCAAAATTGATTTAAATTGTTTATCAGGATAATCAAACGCCTTTAAGCACAAAATTATTCTATTTTTCTTTGAACGAAGCAGTTGTAAAGCTTTTTTTTCGAATTCAGGGGCGGCAATTATTTCAAAAAACAATTTATTCACAGCTTCGGCTGTTTGTATGTCAACTGTTTCATTGCAAATTAAAACACCCCCAAAAGCCGAAACCGAATCACCGGCCAACGCATCCTGATAAGCGTGTGATAAGCTTTTTCGACTAGCCAAACCACAAGCATTATTGTGCTTAATTATGGCAAAAGTAGTGGTATTAAATTCGGACAGGAGCGACAGCCCGGCGTCAATATCCAGCAGGTTATTATATGACAGAGCTTTGCCATTTAATTGCTCGAACAGATCCGTTAGATTACCATAAAAGGTTCCTTTCTGCTGAGGATTTTCTCCATAACGCAGCACATTAGCCTTGTTGCTGCTTTGGCGAAAAGCCTGCAACTCACCATCGTTGATCCAATTATAAATGGTTGTATCGTAGTGTGAACTCACAGCAAATGCACATACCGCAAAATACTTACGATCAGCCAGTTCACTATAACCATTTTTCTCTTCGAGTAGTTGTATCAGCTTGTCGTATTGTTCAGCGGAGGGGATAACCAACACATCCTCATAGTTTTTTGCTGCTGCCCTAATGAGTGAAATTCCACCAATATCTATCTTTTCAATGATCTGCTGCTGATC
>CALAZZ010000040.1 GCA_937926515.1 uncultured Bacteroidales bacterium
AATTAACCAGATCCCTTGAACGGGGCGTTTGCAGCAGGATGTCGTCAATATTCCACCAGTTGATGTTCCAGGCTTGTCCGTCATAAACGAATCCAAACTGGAATTCATCAGCACCTACACCATGATCTGTGGTCAGCAATGTAGTGTATTCTTCAGCAGGCCAACCTGTTGGGTTCACCCATTCATCAACTACATATTCAACTCCATCAGCAATTGTAACAAGTTGCAAAGTATAATCGCCACCAAAATGATTTGCAAAATGCTTAAAGCTTAGTTCAAGTTGTGTTTGTGTAAGGGTGCTCATCATAGGTGAAAGGAAATAGAATCTGTTCAGTGTATTGGGTGACCAGTAGAACCGTACTTCCGGAGCAGTACCTCCGGCAAGGTTAGTCTGGCTGATTTGCCAGTTTCCTGTGGCCGGTGCGGCTGTCCACTCATCAATACCTTCTGAGAAATCTTCAAAGAAAGGTTCAAATGGAATGACACTGCCTGAGCGCCATGTGGCAAAACCGGTTGGGGTTACATACAGGTCAGATACAGGCAATAGCATTTCTTGGAGTATCCATTCGAAATCAATTGGGATTTCAATGACAACATCTGTCAATTCAACCGGGGCAAAGCCAAGCAGTTCAACAGAGATGTCATAGGTGCCTTTGCGGAAATCTTCCCAAAGATAATACCCTGTTTCATCTAATTCAACAGTGTAGGATACTTCCAGGTCAGGTTCTGAAGTATTTACAAACAACACGTTTGTGCCTTCAGGGCTGTCGTCGGAATTGGTCTGTACCATAACGGAAACCATGGTGGTCATGTTCTTGTCGAGGCAATTGGAGAATTCCACCTCTGATTCATTTTCTTCATACACAGCCTCAACACCCCATTTGTAAACGCCTGAGGCAGCAGTGCCCCATGTATTGTCATTAAATGTAGTGTCAAGAGTGAATCCGATAAACTGAAGATTACCACCGTCTTCACATGAAGTGCGATATACATTATAACCTGCCAGTGTGGGTTCTGGCATGCTGCGTACAACCTCATCAGTAATGGAAACATTGTCCACAGCCCAATACCATGCCCAACTGCTACCATCATCATAATTAAATCTTACCTGGAAGTTTGAGTTGACATAGTCAGATACATCAAGAACCTGATGATTTGGAGCGGTCCAGCTACCAATGGTTGCGGTTTGATTCAGAACTGTAACCCAATCAGAGCCGTCGTAAACTTCAACCCTGCCATATGAAGCTGCACCAAGATGGTTATAATATTGGTCAAATTCAACAAATAAGGTACTGGCAGATGCTGCATTTACAGAAGGAGAAGTAAGCAAGCCATGCAATTGGCCGGCTGCACTACCTGCTGCATCAGAGTCAATGATCATATATGGCGTGCCGGTCAGAGGTCTGGCAGCTGTATTAACAAAATGTACCCAATTCTGGGAGGCAGTTGCATTTGGTCCAAAGTCAATGTCCCAATCATCTGGCAATCCATCATTGAAATCTTCGAAGAAAGGTTCAAATGTACTTGGAGGCCTCCACCTGATTTCAACGGTGTTGTCGGTAAGCTCTACAGCTACCACATCATTTACAGGATAAGGGAATTCCATCAATACAAAATCTTGTGTTACTGAGCCAGCTTCAGGAATGACGATTCCTTCAAGCATTTCAGAAATATAACCACCTGCGCTTACTTCATAGTCATAGGTGCCTGCAATAACAGATCCATTATATTGACCTGAAGCATTGGTGGTAAAGCTGAAACTGTTTACATCATTGTAAATCATGATGGTTGCACCTTCAACAGGTTCACCACCAAGGTATGGGGCTTGAACAACAGTACCATCCACAGATGCATTGCCTGTTACTTCAACTGAAGCACAAACAGCATCCTGGCATGATTCAGCACCACTTTCAAACACAAATGTGATGCAATATTCAAACATTCCAAATCCCAGATTTGCATCCAAATAGGAATCTCCCATTAATTCGGCAATCACCTCGCCATTACGATAGATGCGTGCAAATTCGATCTGATCTTCTTCAGCAGGGATCGTTGGAACTGTCCAGCTCATGGCAACATCATTGCTGCCAATGACTTGTTCAGCCATAAAATCGCCTGGAGAAGCATAATTGTCACACGCAATATAGGTAAAGGTATAAGCTGTTTTTTGGGATTGACCCGTGGTGTAAACAGCAGCAACTTCAGCAAGGTATTCGTTGCCATCAACCAATACTTCGCCATTGGTACCGAACTGATACTCTTCCATTTGTGTTTCAGCTACCAATATGTTATTCAGGAATACCTTATAGGCTTCAAAGCCACGACCGACTTTCCTGGATGGTACGTCTGTAACAGATACATTGTCAACATTCCAATAATAAGCCCAACTACTTCCATCGTAATATTCAAACCGAACCTGGAATTCAGCATTGGCATATTCAGTTACTTCAATCACCTGGTGGTTTGGACTCGTCCATGTGCCTGATGTGGCACTTTGGAACAGCACTTCAACCCAGTCGCTTCCATCAAATACCTCAACAATACCTCTGCTGCTGCCAAGGTGTCTGTAGTATTGGTCAAATTCCAGATAAAGGGCACCGGCATTTGACGCGTCAATCACAGGCGTGTACATGAAGCCATGAACATATAAACCTCCTAAACCTGCAGCATCAGAGTCAATCCTCATATAAGGGGTATCATCAATGCTTTGTGAGGCAGTTGGTTCAGCCAGGAACCAATTATCATCAACTGTGGCAGTTGAGCCCAGTTCAATGGTCCAGTCAGCAGGTATGCCATCGTCAAAATTCTCAGAGAATGGTTCAAAGGGAGCAGCTGATCCGGCGGCCCATGTAGCAAAGGCAGTTGGAGTGACATAGAGGTCAACAGGCTGGGCCAATATCTCAACGAGCACCCAATTAAAAGTGGCTTCATCAAAGATTTCCACTCCTGTGTAGTTATGAGGTTCATGTCCAAACAATGAAACATGAATATCATAAACGCCTTTACGGAAGTCATCCCTGGTGAAGCTGCCGCTTGCAGGCAATAATGCCGAATACACCAGCTCCAGATCAGGTTCTGAAGTGTTGGTAAATTCTACCAATGTTCCAGCCGGACTGTCACCTGAGTTTGTCTGAGCATTGACGGTTACGGTAGTTGTCATTTCTTTATCTAAAGTGTTTGAGGCAGTTGGATCTGATTCGCCCATATCGTAAACAACTACGACATGCCAGCGATAGACACCCCATTCCTGATCTCCCCATGCAAAATCGACAAATTGTGACTGAGAAGTTGTTCCAAGCAGCTCCATTGAGCCGGGAAGGTATACCTGCTCACGCCACACTTGGTAGCCAACCACCTCCCTGCTACTGACATTGCTGCCATTAGAAGTGATGCTGTTGTCAATCAGGAATGATTCCCAGTGTTTGTCAATCTGCTGCTGGGTCATTCCATCAGTATTGAATGGATAGGGATCAGGGATGAATTCATCCAGATCGAAGCCCCATTGCAGAAGTACTTGCTCAGAAGTCATTTCTGAGGCAATTACGAAGTCAACAGGATCAGGATAATCCTGCGCGTTGACCAAGGAGCCCGTCATAAGAAACATGCTTAAGACCAGGCTCATAAGCCATCGATAAGTAGATAATTTGTTTTTCATAATTATTGAATTTAGTTAGTAATAAAAGAATTATTTATTGTCAATTTTTGTAAGTATTTTCTTAACGGACAAATAGGCAAAAGCTAAGTGTTTTCGTTTGTTTTTCTACCTCCTTTCCATGCTCTTGAATTGTAATAATTAGATATTCGTGAGTTATGACTTTGTTTCAGAATCGAATAAACCTGTCGTAGTAGAACCTGAACTGCATGCAATGGAAATTGCAAAAATGAGATAGTTGTGTCGCCTTGATGTACAGTCAGGCAAGAGGGGATATATGCACCAAATGACGTGCAAAGCATAAGTGTTGCTGTCGTAGGTTTATAATTCATGAAACAAGGCATTTGTCGCAGATATTTTATCCACGCTCTTATTGATGACAAATTTACGCAAGCATTACCCTTACCTCATAATGAAGAAAAAATGTTAAAATTTATTTAAATTATTTATGAGTACTGAAAATCAAATAAATACAAAATGAATTAATTCAGAATAAATGACTTTTCTCGATCGATTAACTTATCAGGGTTAATTTGCTTATCTAAACACATATTGCCCTGTAAATCAGTAGTTAAGCCTGCTTTACTTAGTTTATCTTTATTTGTTATTATATGAGCATCATGACATTTCATGATTCTAATAAATTATGAATTAGAGAGTTATACAATCTCCTATTAATAATTATCGGGTATTAGGAATATCTGAATTTAGGTATACTTAATAAGTGCGGGAGTTTATTTGTCAAATTATCTTAATGGACTTGATGCGATACTTAAAAGCTGGAAGATGATGTTTCCGATGATTGATCTCAAATAATTCAACAGCTTTGATTTCAATATCAAAAAGATCCCTCGTATTATCGGCTGATGATCATACTAAAGGTTTTGCTGCTTTCAGCATTCATGACAAGAAGTAAGAATAACCCATCGGGGAGGTCTGAAACATCAAGGGTATAGAAATCTGTGTTATTTGATCCAGGGGTTATTTTTAGCTGTTTGACTGCTTGCCCCATCGTGTTATACACAGAGATCAATTCAATTCCTGTATCTAAAATATCTATAGGGATGTGCACCACACTGCTTGTTGGATTGGGATAGATCTGGCTGGATACAGGCAGTTTTGCATCGGGAACATAGACCCTGATTTTTGATTCATCTGCAATGCGAAGTGTAATATCGTTCCTCACCGGAAAGCTTGGGCTTAGGCTGATCGAAGAAGATTTTATAGTTTCAAAGCCTGCTTTTTCGGCACCGATATAATATTCTCCAAACGGCAAATTATTGAAAATAAAGTATCCGTTTGCATCGGTTAGGGTGTACTTAAGAGGTTTATTGAGCTTATCATTATAAAGAAAGATCGTGATATTTGAGACGCCTTCATTGCAGAAAGGTTGTTGCGTGAAAGTGAACCAGGGTTGGCAATAAAAATCAAATCCGGTCATCAATACAGGCCTGTTGAATTTACCTGAAATTTGGCCCTCACCAGCCGGCAACTCCATACCCCCTGAGTTCAATTCAATCTCAACATGATAGGTGTTGGCTTCAAGTGTCAGGCTGTAGGCAGTTTGCCAGTCAAGTTTATTCACAAAATAGGTAGGCAGTAGCCTGCCTACAATTGATGTGTCCGGTATGGCATAGAACAGATAATCTGATTCATACAATCCTTTGAAAATGAAGGTGCCATCTGATTCGGTATGGGTAATATCAGTAATGTGTTTGGTTGAATTAATCAATTCGGAGATGGCAAGCACCACCGCTCCCTGAACTGGAACACCATTATTCAATACCCGGCCTTCAACTGTGAATTGTTCGCGGAGGTAAACAATGAGGGTATCGGTGTCAATTCCACAGGATGAAATTGCTGCAACAACTAGTATTGCTTTACCCTCTTCCAGATCTGTTTCTCCAAAGAAATAGGTTGGGGTTGCCACCGAAACATCATCGAAATAACCATCGCCCAGTGTTTCCCAATTTATTTGATCAAACTCATAAACTACCGTATTGTTAAGGTGAACGGAAGCAGACTCTGAAATGATCATATCATCACCTATATTTACTGAAGGATCGTCTCTTAATATGATGTTAAAATGATCAACAAATACTTCTTCATCGGTTTTATTTACGGTTAAAGTTATTGTGATGAAACTGTTTATCAGATCATTCTCACCAAATATATAGGTCGGATTTAATGCCGAAGGGTTGTCGAAGTGTCCATCGCCATCAGAACTCCAAATCAGTTCTTCATAATTAAAAGGGATTGAACTCTGTGCAATATGAAATTCACCTTTGTTTTTACACACAAGGGTGTCAAGGCCCGCAAAAGGCACAGCCATTGCAAATGCAAACGGGCTTTCATGTCCCAGTAGTTGATTTATTCGCCCGAATCCTGAGTTATCAAATGCTGTTATTGCAATGTCATCTTCTATCTGACCTGATGCAAGGGTGAAGGAGGTGTCATTTGTGATAATGGGCTCGTTTATGAAACTATAATTGTTGAATGATCCTTGGTAGATGGCATAACCCATCAGGTCTTTTTCAGGGTTTTTGTTCCATGAAAGTAGAACCTTTCCATTGATCAATTGCTTTACAAACATTTGAGGTGGAGACATGGGCGCTGTGGTATCAGCCACAGGGAGTATGGGTTGGTAGTTCAGGTTTCCAAGGGCCGTATTGTCATTCTTATCCCACAGCAACAAGTCTATTTCTGTGGTATCTTCAGTTCCCCAGTAGTTATCGGTTATATTAATGTCAAATGAAACGGTATTGCGTATGGCACCTTCTTCAAGTTTATTTGCAAAAATATTGTTGTATGTCAATGAATTACCATGTGATTCGCGAAATATGACCAGGTTATTTTCATTTTCAATCAGTGTGTTATTGTTAAGTGCGACATTGCGTGCGAAAGGCTCGATTGAAATACAGTTAATGTTCTGATAAAAGCTGTTGTTTTCAATATTAAAACCATTACCCCGACGGAGCTCAACACCTCTGACGTTTTTATAGAAAATGTTATTTTTGATGATTGTGCTGTCCATCCCGCTTGAAATACTATACCCTACCAGCTCGCTACCCAAATGAGAGAATACATTGCCAATGATCTGAATCTTATCATTGTTGAAAAACAGGGAACTGTTATCAATAAAAATACCTGATTCTGATTCACTAAAAAAGTTGTTCTCGATCAGGTTATCATAGCTTTTGCCTTGATTATCAAAACGTACCATAATGCTAATCAAGCGACTTTCCGTGATGCGATTGTTCGATATAATATTTTCAGAAGCGAGGCTACCCAGGCCGGAAGCATGAATCTCAATTGAGTTTCTGCCATTTTTGGTAAAGATATTGTTGTCAACAGTGCAGAAAGAACTATTGAAAAGCCTGATGTCGTTAGTTGTGCCGTTACGGATGTGTGTGTTTTGTATAAGTACAAATTTACTGTTTCTAATATCGATCCCAATATCAGCATTTTCAATTGTGGCATGATCAATAATATTGTCATCTTCTTCCGTGACCGAAAAGAAACTTATTCCCAGCCAGCCCTGGGCTCCACGAGGCCTGAAGCGAACAGAGTCTGTTATTCCATCATAATTACCAAAGACCTTTAATGAGCCTTGCTCAATAAACAAACCTGTATTGGGGTAGAATTCAACAATTACACCGGGCATGATGACCAGTTCTATATCATCGGGAACACGCAGGTTCTCACGAACCACATAAAGATATTCAGTTGTCCAGACCTCATTCTCCTCAAGGGTACCACCCACACCTATCACCTCCTGTGAATATACCACAATTTGTGAAAACACAACAAGTATAACAAACATCCACCTACGTAATAGGATTAACGGTTGTGCATATTGATATTTAATTCGATCCTTCATTTAGCGATTGCTCAAAATATTCGATGCAAGTCCATTAAAAATAATATATGAGACCAGCTTTGATCCCGAGCATATAGTATTTTTTATCTATGGGGTATTCATTTAGGGCTGATTCAAAATACCACCTTGCACCAAATTCACTAAAAATATCAAACCAGTTTCCGGCTTTGTATCTCATACCTGCGCCAAACTGATAATAAAGCAGGCTGTTCTTGAAATCATTTGGATCATATTCCTGGCCGGGAAAGTCATGAGCATCTTGTAACAAGATCCCATTATGATAGATGAGCAGGCTATTTCCCAACTTGGAATTTACAAAAACGCTGAAGTTGTTGTTTGAATAGAAGGTGTAGGCGGCGCCAATCATCAGGTCCAGATATCCGAGTCGGTTCAACTGGTTGTAATTCACTTCGCGCCTGTCAAGTGGAAGGTAGGTGGAGTCTGTAACCGGAATCCAGCTTGTATCATTTTGAACAACCGTATAATACCAGCTTATGGTGTCAGTTTGAAAATACCCACCAACAGTTTGAACATCATGATATTGTATACGAGTGGCGAATCCGGTTAATTGGATACCTGCTGAAAAAGTCCATTTATTCTTATTAAGCAAGAGTTCGCTGCCTAGCGAGAAATTGCGAAAGCTGTTCGATTCCGAATTCTCCACTACCGATAAGAGCGAAGAATTATTTTGACTGGCACTGGTGGTAAACCCACCATAATATTGACCGTAGTGAAATGATATTGCCCAACCATCTTCACGATTCGGTTCAAACCGAAAAATATCTTGTGAAATTTTAATAAGATCCGGCCGACGTTCACGGGGCACTTCTTTTTCGATAATGATCGTGTCCCTTATAACGAGGGTGTCAAATCTGGTTATCGTTTCATACTGAACAATGGTGTCTCTCAGAATAAGCTGCTCACCGGATGAGGTATCAACACGGTGTATTTCAGTAGGTTTTTCAAGAAGCGTATCCCGTATTTCCAATGCTCTGGCTTCGGGGAATACAACCAACTGGTTTCCGATCTGCCGGTATCCATGCCCGCTGATTGTTAGTATATCAGATAATATTTGCCTGACAGTTTTTTCTTTGGCCTGGTAGGTGATGGCGACCGAAAAAGAAGGATCAGCCGAGTTGTAAGAAAAATTTACAGCCGCGGCCTGTGATAATCGGTCAAGGATTACTGAAAGGGCTTCCTGGTTGGCTGAAAAATCAATGCGGACTTCATTTGATTGCTGGGCCCATGAACCGGACACACCAAATAAAGGCAGAAGGATTAGCCAACTTTTAAAGAGAAGTTTCAATTCGAATTTATGTAATCTGACATTCATGTAGGTAAAAACAGGCAATGACATTTATGTATGCGAAGGTATAAAAACCATCACAATTTTAATTCAAATTTATTTTGAGTGTTGAAAGATTCTATAAGTAAATGCGATTGGTGATGATATCTTACTTAAAGATCAGCGGATTACATTGATAGTGAAACGAAAATTTGATCAAATTATTGGTTACCCAGCACAAAGTTCAACAGGAAACCTTTAACAATAGCTGTTAGAACCCTAAGATGGGGCATTCCAAAAAGATTAAAGTTGATTAAAAAAAAGATCAGCGGATCAGGATCGTGTCCTCTTGCCTTGTAATGTCAAGGTCAAAAACCAGTTCCAGTGTTTGGAAGATGGACTCAGGGGTTTCATTATCAAATCTTGCTGTTAAAAGAAGATTGCTACAATTGTGCTCCAATACAAAATTAAAATGATAGGTCTTATTAAGAACTGTCAGCACTTCATGGAGCGGTGCGTTATTAAACTCAAGCACTCCTGTTTTCCAGGCAAGGTAATTCTGGTTTTCAATGATCTCTTTACGAAGCAATGATTCTTTCTTATTAAATACTGCTTTTTCGCCTTCATGAATCAGGATTTGCTCGAGGATTTCACCGTCAGGGGATAATGAGTTCACTTGCACCTTTCCTGATTTAAGGTAAAGGATTACATCATTTTGATCAGGCAATGCCAATAGATTAAAGCTGGTGCCGAGCACCCTGATTTGAAGATTGGACGTGGAAATAACGAAAGGTTTAGTTGCGTTTGCCACAACATCAAAGAAAGCTTCTCCCTCAAACTCCACATTTCTATGAGTGTTATTAAAGCCTGAATTGTATGTGATCTGGCTAGCTGCGTTCAGGGTAATGCTGGTGCCGTCGGGCAGCACAAGTGGCTCATCATAAACTGTTTCAGCTATAAGCGTATGAGTTTCCTGGTCTGTTTTGGATTCAGGTTTTAAAAAGTACCAGCCAACCAAGGCTATAATTAAAACTGCTGCAATGCGTAATAGTACAGGCAGTACTTGTTTTCTACTGTGTGCCGGACTGAAAACGGCAGGCTGTTTTTCGAAGCTGTTAATCCTTTCCTGCAACTTTTGCCAAGCGGCTTTATGATTGAATGAATGCTCGGGAGCAACAGCTGCTGTATATTTCCAAACTAATTGGTATTGGTAATACACATTGCGGTTCCTGTCGGATGAATCCATCCAATGCCCCAATTCCGACAACTCATCGGAGGAGCAACTGTTTGCCAGGTTTTTGGCAATGATGGATGTCACTTTTCTGGATACCATTCTGGTGGATATAAAATATGGAGTTATATACTGTCCCGTATTATTGACAATTAAGTACAACCTTTACCCCTATTCACTCGGAAAAATATTTCTATTAATTGATAAATAATCGATCGAATGAGATGTGCTTGTGCCTACATACAGAGCCATGGAGCCGCCAAAGTGAAACAGAACAAAAACACGGTTAAAAACTTATTAATGATATTTCGAAGGTTTTCCAGTGCTTTCGACATCTGTGATTCAACAGTTTTGACAGATAAATTCAATCTTTGAGCAATTTCTGTATATTTTAGGTTTTCAAACCGGCTTAGTTCGAAGATTTCACGGCGTTTTTCGGGGAGCATGGCAACTGCTTTTTTCATAATCCGCTCCATATCCTTTTCTTCAAGCACATCTACCTGATAGTCCAGATCAGCACGCGAACGCATTTTAATAAATTGATGGTACCGGTCGTGAATCTTCAGGTGGTTGATATGGTTGAGTGCATGATTGCGAAGGGCCATGTAAAGATAGGATTTCATGGAGGTGTTAATCCTGATTTCGTCACGTTTTATCCATATCCTGAAAAACAGATCTTGTACGATTTCTTCGGCCATATCAGGATCACTTACATAGCGTAAACAATATTGGCACAACGGAACATAATAGGTCCTGAACAGTTCTTCAAAAACTTTTTCGTCACCGCTTTTTAGCCCCTCAACAAATCTTTCCTGTTGACTATTCATGCCCCTTATTTACTAATATTCCTTGCCCGTTATCATCGGGCTGCAATCTCAAACGA
This sequence comes from uncultured Bacteroidales bacterium, assembly GCA_937926515.1. Lineage (GTDB taxonomy): Bacteria > Bacteroidota > Bacteroidia > Bacteroidales > F082 > CALAZZ01. Next base: position 10,932 of record CALAZZ010000040.1, read on the forward strand.
AAGTATTACGCCTTGTAAATTAGCAAAATATATAACTAAACGATTGTTTTAAAATCATATTATGCAACTGACAAGGCTAAAACTAATTACGAACACAACACGCAAAAGTAAAACTATTTTTAGCAGTTTTTGCAGAAAATTGGATGCTGCTTATCCATTTATTGTGACCTGGCAGCATAAAATCAGCACTCATTTAATATAATGGATACTTTTGTGCTTCAATTTTTTCGAACAATTATGAATACAAGGGTCGTATCTTGGTTGCTGCTATTTGGGCTGGTCCTGACATGGGGAAGTTCGTTCATTCTGATCAAAAAGGGACTGTTGTATTTTGATCCGGTTGCATTGGGTGCCCTGAGAGTTGCGATAACGTTTGTGTTTTTACTTCCTGTAGCATTGAAACGAATTCGAAAGCTGGATATTAAGTCCTTGTTCTGGATAGGGATATCCGGCATAGTGGGAAATTTGTTTCCGGCTTTTTTATTTTCGAAGGCACAAACAGGCATTGATAGTTCAACTGCCGGATTGCTCAATTCACTAACGCCAATGTTTACAATAATTGCGGGTTTTGTTCTCTTTAAAATACGTGTGCGCTTACTACAGATCATGGGTGTGATAGTTGGCCTGGCAGGTGCAGTAGGCTTAATACATATAAGTGGAGGAAATAGTTTTGGGTTTAATATTCATTATGCCTCCTTTGTCATGCTGGCCACTGTTTTTTATGCGATCAATGTTAACCTGATCAAAGCTCGGTTGTTTCACTTGGATGCCTTAACCATTGCATCCGTTGCGTTTTTTGTTGCAGGATTTCCGGCCCTGATTATCTTATTTGGCTTCAGTGGTTTCACGCGGAGCATCCTGTTGAATCCACAGTGGTATATGGGCTTCATTTACATCTCTATCCTGGCTATTATAGGAACAGGCATCGCCATGATCGCGTTTAATGAATTAATCAAAATCACAAGTCCGGTGTTTGCGAGTTCAGTCACCTATATGATTCCCATTGTGGCTTTGTTATGGGGAGCGGCTGATAAGGAACTTTTTAGCTTACAACATATCATCTGGATTGCTCTCATCTTAGGTGGTGTAGTCCTGGTGAATATTGACAAGTATAGATTTCCTGTTAGAGTCCTTCCTAAATTGCGGAACCGGAAAACCAATAAGAATCCGCCATAGTGATTAGCGTTTAAAAGATGCATGGGATTACATCCGTTTTAATCGTAAGTTTATCGAAGATTTAACCATCAATGGGCGAAATTTTAAAAAAACAATGGCAAATGTTTGACATTTAATTTTATTTTGTATTTTTGCCGTCCAATTTTGGGACCTAATAATTAGAAACTTCCAATAAAGAATGTACGCAATAGTTGATATAGCAGGACAGCAGTTCAAGGTGACCGAGGGTCAGCAGATATTTGTACACCGCCTCGAAGCTGAAGAAGGAAGCAAAGTGTCTTTTGACAAAGTGCTTATGATTGATAATGATGGGAAAGTCGCATTAGGCGCTCCTATGGTTGAAGGTGCAAATGTAGCTGCCAAAGTGGTGGAGCATCTTAAAGCTGATAAGATAATGGTGTTCAAAAAGAAACGTAGAAAAGGATATCAGAAGCAAAACGGACATCGCCAGCTGTTAAGCAAGATCCTGATTGAAAGTATTAAAGCATAAAAAAGTAATAAAATGGCACACAAGAAAGGTGTAGGTAGTTCACAAAACGGTCGTGAATCTGAAAGCAAACGTCTGGGAGTAAAAATTTATGGCGGACAATTTGCCAAAGCAGGTAATATTATTATTCGCCAGCGTGGTACAGCTCACCATCCTGGTGAAAACGTTGGTATTGGTAAAGACCATACCATTTTCGCCATGACTGATGGTATCGTTGAGTTTCAGAAGAAACGCAATAATAAATCTTATGTTTCAGTAGTGCCGCTGTCAACCGAGCAGTCTGTGAACTAATTATTTTACCCAACTTAAAGATATTAACCCGTTTGCAGCCTGCGTGCAAGCGGGTTTTTTAATTCTTTATTTAGGGAGAACAAACAAAAGCCTAATTTTGACACCTAATCAGGCATGAAACCGGGCAAAATAAACAGTGGTTGTAGGAAACAATTCGGAATGATTTTGTTATGATGAACTTTTAACAATTATATTTATGTTATCCATTCCCTTTATCAGAGAGAACAAATCAGAAGTAATCAAGCGGCTTGCCATCAAGAATTTTAATCATACAGGGCTGATCGAAGAAGTGCTTCAACTGGACGACAGGCGACGAAGTATACAAAGGGAAAGTGATGAAACACTTGCCGAGGCCAACCAGTTAGCAAAACAGATCGGAGTGCTATACAAATCAGGCAAGGCACAGGAAGCCTCTGCTCTGAAAGAATCCTCTGTGGCGCTCAAAGAAAAAGCCAGGAAATTGAATGAAGAATTGGAACAAGTTAAAAATCAGTTGGCTGACAAGATGGTGGAAATCCCAAACCTGCCACATTCATCAGTTCCCGCAGGACGGACTTCAGATGAGAACATCTGTGTTTATGAAGAGGGTAATAAGCCTAACTTGCATGAAGGAGCTTTACCACACTGGGATTTGATCACAAAATACAAACTCATTGACTTTGAGTTGGGGAACAAGGTTACCGGAGCCGGCTTTCCGATCTATACCGGAAAGGGTGCCAGATTACAAAGGGCACTGATCAATTTTTTCCTGGATGAGGCCATAGCAGCCGGATATCACGAAGTGCAACCCCCTTTGCTTGTGAATGAAGCCTCTGCTTATGGTACAGGCCAGTTGCCTGATAAAGAGGGGCAGATGTATACCATAGGCTTGGATAATCTATACCTGATACCAACCGCAGAAGTACCGGTCACCAACATTTTCCGGGATGTGATTTTGGCAGAAAGCGAGCTTCCGGTGCGTACAACAGCTTATTCAAATTGTTTCAGGCGTGAAGCCGGATCCTGGGGTAAACATGTCCGTGGATTAAACAGGTTGCACCAGTTTGACAAGGTTGAAATAGTTGAAATAGCTCACCCTGCTCAATCATATGAAGTACTGGAAAGCATGAAAACTCATGTGATGAAGTTATTGCAAAAGCTGAAGTTGCCGTTCAGAATATTAAAATTATGTGGAGGAGATATTAGTTTCACTTCTGCACTGACTTTTGATTTTGAGGTTTATTCAGCAGCACAGCAGATGTGGCTTGAAGTGAGTTCGGTTTCCAACTTTGAGGCTTACCAGGCTAATCGTATGAAACTACGCTTTAGAGATAAAGAAGGAAACATACAAACAGCTCATACACTAAATGGCAGCGCGCTGGCGTTACCACGTGTAGTAGCTGCTTTGCTTGAAAATAATCAGGATGCTTATGGAATCAATTTACCGGAAGTTTTACATCCGTACACCGGCTTTGCGCGTATTGAATAGTCTCCTTGTTTTATTGTGGCTGGCAGTTGTGGCTTGTCATACAAATTTTGACTATAAGAATCAACAAAAAGAGATAAGCTCATTGCTGGAAAAAACCAGAAAGCAAAATGAAAGATTGCACTATATCAAAGAGCATGAGACGGAATTACGACAACGATTTGACCTGATCTTTAATTATGACGGATTTCCTGAAGATGAGAATGTAAACGAAATTTTAGGTTCAGCAGCTGCCTTTCTTCAGGAACTGCCACTCTTAATGTCGGAAATACAGGATGAGATTCAGAACCGTGAAAAACAGCTACAAATGCTTATGAAAGAAATAAATCAGCAGCTCCATACTACAGATGAGGTCACCGTTTTTCTGAACAAGGAAAATAAAATGCTCGACCAATTGGTTCTGAAAGTTGATTATGTTAGCGACAGATTTACGGCATGGCAACTCAATGCCGAAACCATTGAGTCCGCCATGAGAAACTACAATTGATGATGAAAACTTCAACCTACATTTCTATACTTTTTATTTCCATGCTTTTTTGTTCATGGAAACTGGAGGCACAGGTTGTACGAACGCAGCCAACGCAGAACCCGCAGCAACAGCAACGGCTTAGTGACGAAAGGCTCGCGAATGAGTTTTACCGCAACCAGGACTGGGAAAAAGCCAGTGAAATGTACCGCAGACTGTTTGAAGAATCGCAATCACAGAATCATTTCAATTATCTTCTCAACACATTGTTTGAGTTGAGCGATCTGGATGAGGCTGAGAAATTGATCAAACAATACAGCAAACAAAGCAGCTATCGTGATCAGGTTGATATAGACCTGGCCTATCTGCAGTTGCTAAAAGGCCAGGAATCAAGAGCCAGGCGCAGCTTTGAAAAGATCATACGGGATCTGCCGCCGGACAGGGGCCGTATTTCAAGAATCGCAAATAGCTTCCTGAGCCGCGGCTTGCACGAATATGCATTGCGCATTTATGAGGCGGCATCACAAGACAAACAGGTAAATTATCCATTTTACCTGGAATCTGCCACTGCCTATCAGCATGCAGGTGATTTCAATATGATGATCGAGCGTTTACTTGATCATGCCAATTTTAATCAAGGCCACCTGAATTTGGTGAAAAACAGATTGCAAAACCTGCTTGTGCTGGATGTGGATGGCAGTGTTTCGGATATGATGCGGACAAAACTATTGACACGTGCACAATCAAATCCTTCCAATGAGTTTTATAGCGAAATGCTGATTTGGTTTGCCTTGCAGCAAAAGGATTTTGAAGTTGCCATGATACAGTCCATGGCCATTGATCGTCGTTTTGGAGACAAAGACCAACAAGTTCTGGAGTTGGCCGAGATCAGCATGGCCAATCAGCAATATAGTGTAGCGCTGGATGGGTATAGTCATATTGCTTCTAAAGGATCACAGGGTGCTTTCTACATCGAGGGACTGAAAGGAATGTTCAAGACACGTTTCCTGATTGCTGAAGAAAATCCGGCTACAGACGAAAGTATGTATCAAGGCCTGGCTGAAGAAATAAACATGAATCTTGATCAGCTGGGCTTTAATCGTGAAACCTATGAGTTGGCAATCATTTTGGCCAATATTTATGCTTTTCACCTAAATGAGACCTCACAAGCTAGTGATCTCATTGAGCGCTCTATGAAATTGCCATTGCGTGATGTTGAAAATGCAGAGCTGAAAATGCAATTGGCTGATATTTTGCTTCTACAGGGTGAGGTATGGGAGGCAACACTCTTGTACAGCCAGGTTGAGAAAGCTCATCGGAATGATCCGCTTGGCCATGAGGCCCGATTCAGAAATGCTCGACTACGCTATTATATTGGAGAGTTTGGCTGGGCCCAGACCCATCTGGATGTGCTCAAATCTGCCACTTCCAAGTTGATCGCCAACGATGCCCTTGCCTTGTCAATATTTATTCGGGATCACTTGATGGAGGATACATCAGGGGTGAGTCTTCAGCAATTTGCAAAAGCTGACCTTTTATTATACCAGCGAAAGGAGGATCAGGCATTGAAACTGTTGGATTCACTGGCAGGTTCATTTGCAGCAATAGGTACGCTGGACCATATTTTGATGCGTAAAGCCGAAATTTATGCCCGCAAGGGAGAAGTGCAAATAGCTGATAGTTTGTATCATGAGGTATTCAGTCGCTTCCCTAAAAGCTATATTGCGGACCTCGCCATATATAAAAGCGCAATAATCAACGAGAAACAGTTGAAAAACCCTGAGCGTGCACGTGAACTTTTTGGGATTCTTTTTGATCAGTATCCGGCTAGTATTTTTGCAGCTGAAGCCCGGCGCAAATATCGCGAAATCAGAGGTGATGCAGTTTAACCAACCAGGTTTATATCCTTAAGCTTGAGCAGTCCGTATACCGGTACTGAAATGGCTTTAATAACCTAATAATTGTGTTAAAAATTCATAACGGACCGGTCTGAAAGCTTAACTGCAATCAGATAAAATTTATACTTTTGACATTAAATAGCTAAACCCAGATCATGATGAAAAAACTGTTTTGTTTTGTTGGCGCATTGTTGATGATCCAATTTGTATTTCTTAATAAAGCCATTGCCCAGGACGACGTGGCGAAAGGCCCGGTACTCAAATTTGAGAAGGAAAGAGAAGACCTTGGGAATATGTATATTGACGAACTGAAGCAAACAAGTATTGACATCAAGTTTACGAATGAAGGAGATCAGCCTTTGGTGCTTAGCCAGGTTAGAGGCTGTTGTGGCACACGCATTGTTGACTGGCCAAGAACTCCCATTTTGCCCGGTGACGAAGGTGAGATATCCATTTCTTTCAGACTTGCGCCAAGGGCACATAAGGTAAGCAGAACCGTGACTGTGCTATCCAATGCGCCCGGAGGGTCTTCAGTATATCGCATCGTTGGCCAGGTGTTCGATAGAAGTCAACAACAGTTTGATACCAAATCAGATGCCATGGCGCCCTCATCCGATAAATCCAATTAAACCAAGTCTTCATCCCAAACAAGCCGCTGATTTAATGGGGTATACCTATGAATATCCTCGACCTGCGCTGACAGTGGATATTGTGTTGTTCCGACCTGGCAGCCATCATAAAGAAGTGCTATTAATAAAACGAATGAATCCGCCATTTCAGAAATTGTGGGCCTTGCCGGGTGGTTTTGTTGATATGAATGAAGACCTGTTGCATGCTGCAAAACGTGAACTGTTTGAAGAGACCGGTATAAGCGGCATTACACTGAAGCAATTCCGTGCTTTTGGTGATCCAAATCGAGATCCGCGTCAACATACTGTTACCATCGTGTTTACCGGAACACTTCAGGATACAGGTCAAACGGTAAAAGGAAGTGACGATGCTGCTGAGGCTGCCTGGTTTATGGTGAATGAGCTGCCTCCTTTGGCATTTGATCATAGCATGATCATTAAAGAACTGCTGAACACATAGTGTAGCCAGCGGTTAACATCTCCCAATGCACAATAAGGGTTCTTATTGGGTCGTTAATAATTTGATCTGTCTCGAAAGGCAACCAAAACCAAAGACCAAATTAAAATGCCTGGCGGAAAAATACCATCCTTGATTTCTCTATTGCTTCTTATTGCTGTGGAAATGTATTCCCAAAACATAATTGAAGTGGGCGGCATCATATATTATGACACGGTTTGGGAAGCTGATACCGTAAAATTGATTGATGATGTTTATATAGCAGACGGAATAGCCTTATTGGTAAAAGAAGGTGTGTATGTTCAGGCACAAGATTATTATGGAATTTATGTGACGGGGAAAATACAGGCATTTGGAACATCAGACGCCCCGGTTGTTTTCAGTGCATTGGATACCCTGGCTGTTCATCAGGATACCTTGAGTCCAAACAACAGAGGCTGGGCCGGAATCCACCTCAATGGCGTGATCAGCTCACCAGACACTTCATATTTTATCCACTCACGGTTAGAATATTCCAGAAGGATCGATACACTTGAAGGATCAATCATGGGTGGTGCCATCTCGGTGAAAAACTACCACACCCTGATCTTAGAAAATGCTGTTATTCGTCGCAACCTTATATATAATCATCATGATAACGGGGTTACTCATGGAGCTGGGATTTATGCCGCAAATACTTACAATGTAATTATACAAGGGTGCGATTTCATTGAGAACAGGTCATCCTATTATGGTGGAGGCGTTGCTATCGGGGCTTATTGTGATCATGTTAGAATATTGAATAACCGTTTTTTGGCGAACCAAGCCATCAAGTACATTTTCTATCCCCCCTGGTTACTTGTTACCGGAGCGGGAGGAGCCATCCACTGTTCGGATGCTCATAATTTCAGCCCTGAGATCGGCCATAACCATTGTTACAACAATAAGGGAATTAGCGGTATCATCTATACCAGCAATTTATCTGCATTGATATACAACAACGTGGTATGTAACAATTTAGGGCCGGGTCTGTTTGATGGTCATCAGTTGTCCACAAGCAGGATGTTTAACAATACCATCGCAAATAATCGGTCATTTCATGGTGGTATTTATGTGAATTCAAAAGCATACATCTACAACAATATTATATGGAACAACCGGGCGGAATCGGGAGCTCTAAATCCACAGATATATATTTCAAGTGGAAACCCGACAGTAAGCTACAATTGTGTGCATTATGGTGATGGTGGCGAAGGTGCGATTTATGATAACCCTGAATTCATTCATCCGACAACAACAGTTGGACTGGTTGCAGATATCATGGCCAAATGGTCGTTAAAAGGCGATTCTCCGTGTATCAATGCAGGCACTCCGGATACGACCGGATTATTTATACCGGAATATGATATCAACGGTGATTGCCGTATTGCCGGAACAACTATTGACATCGGAGCCTATGAGTACCAGAATGTGGTAGGTCATGAGGAGATGGCCTATTCAACCTCCCTGACAATTTTTCCGAATCCCGGGAAAAACTATTTTGAATTCAAAGGCGATGACGATTTGTATCATATTGAAGTATATGACAGCAAAGGCAGGTTGGTATTAAGGCATCATTCGGTTTCAAGTGGCCGGCAGATCCACTCAGGCCATCTTGCCCCTGGCCTGTATTCCATAAAACTTATCAATACTAACAGTCAGCAGATTTACCGAAAAAAATGGATTATCCGGTAGCACCAGTTAGCCTGTCACTGGAAATACTTGTTTGGCATGACAGAAAATCCATATTCATTTAAACTGCTGATTGTTAATCCGATTAATTGTTCTCCACCAAGTTGTTGATCCGTTTATTAATACCTTTCCAATGAATTTATAATTTTGCTGTATGTGTGGTAGGTTCCAACTATCGGTCAGGGGGAAAGAAATTTCAGAACGTTTCAATACCGAAGTGTTCGATGACATGTATAAACCAAGCTACAACTGTGCTCCCACACAGCATTTACCGGTGATAACCAATTCCAATCCGAATCGGTTGCAGTTTTTCCACTGGGGTTTGGTCCCTTCCTGGGCTAAGGACACCAGCATCGGGGTAAAAATGATCAATAGCCGTGCCGAAACCATTGCTGAAAAACCTTCCTTTAAGAGAGCCTTTGCAGCCAGGAGGTGCCTGATCCCGGCCAACGGATTTTATGAATGGAAAAAACAAGGCCAAAAGAAATTACCATACCGGTTTATGCTCCGTAACGAATCATTGTTTGCAATGGCGGGAATATGGGAAACGTGGCATGACAGTGCCAATAATGTTTTTCATTCATTTTCCATTATTACCACTTCTGCCAACAGCTTGATGAAACAGATACACCATCGCATGCCTGTAATTCTTAGGCCTGAACATGAGCAACTGTGGTTGGGAGATACCGAACCGGGGAAATTGCTTGAACTATTGAAACCCTATCCGGATGGCTTAATGGAGTACTACGCAGTCTCACCAAAACTAAATTCGGCGCGAAATGAAGGCCCTGACCTTATTGTGAAATATGAAACTGAATCGAACGGGCAAATTCCCGGCCTGATCGATTGATGGACAGGCTATACCACCATCAAATTACAACCCCTGATATCGCTTTGGTCAAAACGGCCTAAAACCTCGAAACTATGATCTGAATAACGCTTTCCCAGATCCTTGGTTTCGATAAATGAACAGCTGAACATATTTGCCAGATCAATCACATTTATACCTCCTGTTCGGCCCTGCCCTAATAGGGTGAGCGGATCATTGATGTCTCTGATCAAGATCTTCATCCAGGGTGGGGAACGGAAAATTCCATCCCCTTGAGAATAGGCTTGCGAAAGCAGTTCAGTCATGCCATATTCTGAATGAATTTTCTCCACACCAAATCCTTTTTTGAGGTGGGTATGCAACTCTTCCCTAACCATTTCCCGCCGGCGACCCTTCATACCTCCTGTTTCAATAATGGTAAGTTCAGGAAAATGCAATGGAAACTTATTTGCCATGTCGAGCAGCGCAAAACTTACACCAAACAGGATGGTTCCCTGGTTTTCGCTGCGTAAATGTTGCAGGCTTATTTTCAATTCCTGCAGGTTATTCAGATAAAACCCACTTAGGGGATGTTTGCTTAGTTTGATCAGGCGGTCAATCATAAACACCAGTGAGGAGCCTTTTCGTTCCAGATATGAAGGAAGCAGGGCCAGTATACAATAATCTGACGGGTCGCCATAAAAAATTTTGAATGCATCAAGAAAGCTTTTTATGTACATATCAGGCTCAACAACAAGGTGCTTGCTGGTTTGCACGGAGGATGTTCCTGAACTTTCAAAAACAAGTTGAGCCTGTTTGCTGCTGCTTAGTATGCTATGATCTCTAAAAAACTCAACTGGTAAAAATGGTATCTGCTCAACAGTTTGAATGTTGTGTTTGTCCATACCCAACTTATCACAGAAAGAGGCATACAAATTGTTGTGCCGCAGTTGATATTGAAATATTTCCAATGCAAGGTTCCGGAACATTTTTTCATCCTTGATCGAAAACACGACTTCTTTTAAGGTATCAACAGTCATTTCAATTGAATTGGTGTAATAATTGTAGTTTTGTTTACCAAATTATAATGCATGAACACATCTGCAAAAGTAGGCCTTATTTTTATTGCAACAATCCTGTTGGCTGTAGGCTCCTGTAGGAAACTGGAAGAGTACCCGGTTGAGCCTCAGATAGAATATCATGATTTTGTGTTGCTCATCAACCAACAAACGGGCATTAGTGAAAAGGGCATACTGATGATCTCTTATCAGGATGGTGATGGCGACATCGGGCTTGATCAGGGCGATACCTTATTCCCATATCATCCCCAGGGCGATTACTACTATAATTTGATCGTTACTTATTATGAGCAGCAATTTGGTGAATTCGTGGAAGTGCCTTTGGTGAGTTGGAATAGCAACACCCAACAGTATGATACCCTTACATTTAGTGCCCGAATACCTCCCCTTATCGACAAGGATCAGGAAAAAGCCATAAAAGGAATTATTGAATATGAGCTGTTTATTTATAATCCCTTATCGGATTTTGACACCATTCAGTTCAAAGCGAAGCTGATTGACAGGGCCCTCAACATGAGTAATGAAATAACCACCCCACCCATTATACGCATCAATCCCAACTGATGATATGACAATGGCAATCCCCGGACCCGGTCATGCGTAAGCGCATGCTTCATTTCATTACCTTTGTTGAACTAAAAAATATCGGCTATGGAACCATTTATGCGTGTATTCATTGTTGATGACCATGAAATATTCCGCAACGGTTTAAAAATGGTTATTCAAAAAATGGGATATGCCAAAGTTGTTGCGGAGGCAACGGATGGGGCTGATTTTATCAGGCAGCTGGACACCACCAAAACAGATATTGTCCTTATGGATATTGAAATGCCGGTAATGAACGGGATCGAAGCAACCAAAAAAGCAATTGCCAAATATCCTGATCTAAAAATTATTGCCCTCACCATGTTCAAGGAAGATGCTTATATTCAAAGCATGATTGAGGCAGGCGTAAAGGGTTTCTTGATTAAAAATATTCGGAAGGATATACTCGACAGGGCCTTGCAGGCAGTATATAATGGCAAGACCTATTACAGTGAAGAACTTTGGGATTATTTTACAAAGGCCGTTTTTGGTCAAGACAAAGACCCTGTGGACAAACTGAGTTTGACCAAAAGGGAAATAGAAGTACTCGAATTATTAGCTGAAGGCCTGAATAACAAAGAAATTGCCGACAGGCTCTTTGTCAGCGAAAGAACGATTGTGGGGCACAAATCGAACCTGATGGCCAAAACCAACACCAAAAACACCATAGGCCTTTTAGCATATGCCATAAAGAACAAATTGATCAGCATCTAATCAGAGTAGATCTGAAAACCTGATGTTAATTGGCATTGGACACACTCATGGTTTTAATGTATCTTTGAATTCAGATTTTATGAAAGTTTCAAAGTTTTAAATCAAACAACAATTTTGGTTTTCAGAAGTTAGTATTTTTGAAAAGCAATTTAAAACACAAAGTTTTGAAAAAAAGATATCCATACATCGTAGCGCTTTCGTTCATTGTGGCTTTGGGTTTGTTTATATGGGGATTTAATTTCCTAAAGGGTAAAGATGTGTTTTCGAAGGAAAGGATCTTTTATGCGGAATATAGTGAGGTTAGCGGCTTGGTTAAAGCCAACCCTGTAATGATCAGTGGATTGCGTGTGGGACAGGTGAGCAATCTGGAGTTTCATCCCAATATGAAGGGAAATATTGTCGTGACCCTGTCTGTTAATACAAGTTTTCCAATTCCAACGAACAGTATTGCCCGAATTTTCAGCTCCGACCTCATGGGTTCAAAGGCAGTAGAGATCGTATTGGGGAATTCACCGGAACATGCAAACAGTGGAGATACATTACGAACGTCCATTGAGGCCAGCCTGATGGATGAGGTGAATGCCCAGGTGGCACCCTTAAAGCTGCGAGCCGAAAGTCTTTTATCATCGCTTGATTCGCTGGTTGTTGTAGTACAGGCCGTGTTTAATGATGCTGCCCGCGAAAACATCAATAACAGCCTCTACAGCATTAGTAAAACGTTCGGAAATATTGAACGTACCACTTCGTCCATTGATTCAGCTATTATTGAAGAAAGGGTTAGGATCACCAACATTCTCAGCCACATTGAGCATGTGACTGCCAGTCTGGAGGATAACAGTGAAGATTTTACACGGATAATGAGCAACCTGGCTGTTCTATCCGATTCGCTCCTTGTGGCTGATTTGCCGGGAACCCTCAGGAGAGCTGACGCATCGCTTGCCCAGCTCAACCAAATACTTGAAAAAGTGAATAGCGGCGAGGGTTCGATCGGTATGTTGCTGCATAATGATACCCTTTATTTTGAGCTCGAACGTACAGCTGAAGAAATGAATCTTTTACTTGAAGACATCAGGAGAAATCCAAAAAGGTATGTCAAGTTCAGTCTGTTTTAGGTAAAAAAGGATAAAAAAAACCCTCCGAGGCCTATCCACGAAGGGTTTTTGTGATCTTCAAAACAATGAGATGAACTATTTCCCCAGCCAGGAAGTCAACATCCAAACTGTTTTTTCCTGCTCACGAATATAATCACTCATATCAGCGTAATATGCCAGCAGTAAACAGCACAGGATCAAATATATCCTTCTAATCAAATTGTATTGACTGTCTTCATACCTACCGCACCACCAACTTCTCCACCAACCACTTCTCCCCATCCCAAACCCT
>CALAZZ010000041.1 GCA_937926515.1 uncultured Bacteroidales bacterium
AAAAAAGTAAACTACTATGGCCGTAATTGGAAAAATCAGAAAACATTCATTATTACTGATCATTGTGATCGGCGTTGCGCTTGCTGCGTTTGTGCTGGGCGACTTTTTTCAGGGTGGTGGAAGAAGGCAAGAAATCAATATAGCCACAATTGGAGGTGAAGATATCAGCATCATCGAATTCAATCGTAGGTTTGAAGAAAATGCGGAAAATATGCGTCAACAAATGCAGGATGAACGCCTTTCGCAAGATGATCTGTTCAGGGTCCGTGAATCAACATGGAACCAAATTTTAGAGGAGGTAATAATGGGAAAGGAATATGAAAGCTTAGGTTTGGTTGTAACTACCGAGGAGCTTTTCGACCAGGTTCAGGGTCCTCAACCACATGCTGCCATCATTCAGAATTTCAGCGATCCCCAAACGGGTGAATATGATCGGGCCATGGTGCTGAATTACTTGCAAAACCTGAGCCAAATGCCAGCTAATTCCCGTAACCAATGGAGGCTTTTTGAGCGATTCATAAAAGAAGACCGGCTGAGTACAAAGTATGAAAATCTTGTAACAAAAGCCTATTATACACCTACGGCTCTAGCTCATAACACATGGAGGGAACGCAACAACAGGGCAGATTTTGAACTGGTTGCAGTTAGGTTTACCAGTATTGCCGACAGTCTGGTAAATGTTACCGATAGCGATTTTAGAACATACTATGAAGAAAACAAGCATACTTACGAACGCCAGGCTGCCCGTGATATTGAATACGTAGTGTTTGATATTTTACCATCCGAACAAGATCAGCGTAATGCCCAGGCTTACGTTCAGGGTCTTGTTGATGAGTTCATTGTAACAGAAAATGTTATGGGATTCGTTAATGCTAATTCCGACACACGCTACAACGACACTTGGTTGAGTCGGGAAGAGTTGCCTGCTACGCTTGAAGATATCATATTTGATGCAGAGCCCGGTTTTGTTTATGGCCCCTATTTTGAAGATGGTGCTTTTCATCTGGCCAGATTGGTTGATGTAACCTACCGACCGGACTCCATGAAAGCCAGCCATGTGCTTATTAGTTATGCCAATGCCTTACGAAGCGAGCAAACACGATCAAAAGATGAGGCTGAATCTTTAGCGGATAGTTTGTTAACTGTGATCCGCAGAAACCCATCCCAACTTGCTCCCCTTGCACTTACCATGTCGGATGATGGAAGTGCCATGCAAAACAGTGGTGATTTGGGTTGGTTCCAGGATGGACAAATGGTAGGTCCTTTCAATGAATTTGTTTATGAAAACAGCATTGGAACCATTGGAATGGTAGAAACCGATTTTGGTTACCATATTGTGCAGGTTACCGGCAAAAAAGAACCTACAAAGAAAATTAAACTGGCATTGATTACACATGCCGTTACTCCTAGTTCACAAACATACCAGAATGTTTTTGCTAAAGCAAGCAAGTTCGCAACCGAAACCCGAACCCGTGCACAATTTGATGAAGTTGTTGAGCGTGATGGTTTAAGCAAACGTGTCGCACCTGGCCTTACGCCAATGACGAATAACATTGCCGGGATTCAACAGCCTCGTCAGATTGTAAGATGGGCATTTGACAGTAAAACACGCACAAATGATGTTTCAACCATTTTTGATATGGACGATAAATATGTTATCGCTGTGCTGACGAAAAAATGGGAAAAAGGAATTCCATCATTAGAAGATATGCGTAATAATATTGAACCACAGGTGATTAATGCCAAAAAGGGAGCATACATTGCCGAACGCATGCGTGCGTTACAGAATGACCTGAATGCAATTGCAAATGAGTTTGGTGTTGCTGTGGAACCAATCAACGATCTTAACTTTGATGCCCGTTCAGTGCCTGGTTTCGGAATGGAAAATAAACTGTTAGGTGAAATGTTTAGCCTGCAACCTAATGAAGTTGCCGGCCCGATAACTGGTAATACCGCAACTTTTGTTGTTAAAATGGTCAACCTTACACCAGCATCAGAGCCTGCAAATTATGACAACATCAGGCGCGACCAAAGAAATCTGTTCAGTAATGCGGTGCGAAACAATGCAGCTATGAGGGCTGTTGAGAAACTTACAAAAATAGAAGACAACAGATTGCTTTTCTATTAATAGGGTTTTCATTTTATACAGAACCCACTGTGAAACGCTCACAGTGGGTTTTTTATTTGATTCAAGTTGTTCAAAAGTCAGGTTGAAGTTTATCTTACATATATTAGAGTGGGTAACATTTTATAAGATACTTAACCGATTGGCATCCTGTCTTATAAAAATAAAGAGCATTAGTGTAAATGCCCATAAGCTGGAGCCGCCATAGCTTAAAAAAGGCAAGGGAATGCCAATGACCGGAGCCAAACCAATGGTCATGCCTAAATTAACAGCGAAATGGAAAAGGAGAACTGCAAGCACACCATAGCCGTATATCCTGCTAAATGCAGATCGCTGTCGTTCGGCTAAAAATACAAGCCTGATAAACAACAACATATACAAAGAAATAATCACGAAAGAACCTACAAAACCCCATTCCTCACCAATGGTGCAAAAAATGAAATCAGTACTTTGTTCCGGCACAAAATTGTATTTTGTTTGTGTGCCATGCAAATAACCCTTACCCAGTAAACCACCCGAGCCTATAGCAATTTTAGACTGGTGCAAATTATATCCTGCACCATGAAGATCAACGTCCTTACCTAACAATACATTGATCCGGGCCTTCTGATGCGGTTCAAGAACATGATCAAAAACATAATCGACACTAAAAACAAAAATTCCGGCAATCAAAAAGACTGAAAACAATCTGGAAATAGTTCTGAAACTACGTTTAATAAAAAACAGGCTGATAACAAAGAAGCCTCCCAGGGCCGGTAATACAACCAGCTGGTCGAGATATAAAGTTGCCACAAATAATACTGTGGCCACCAAAGCTGTTACCAGAACATAGCCTGATAAACCCTCTCGGTACATAACCAGGATAAATGAAAGGAAAACCAAGGCTGTGCCTGTATCATATTGCAGTAGAATAAGTAATGCAGGCAAGCCTATTATAATGCTGCTTTTCACTATTGTTTTCAGTGATGCAAAACTTATGTTCTTTTGCGCCAGGTAAGCTGCCAAGGCAAGTGCAGTTGAAAATTTGGCAAATTCAGCAGGTTGAATGGCAAAGCCCCCTATCTGGAACCAGGATTTAGAACCCGCAATGGTTGCTCCAAAAAACAATACCATAATCAAACCCAGGATGACTAAACCATAAATTGGGTAGGCAAAAGCCATAAAAAATTTAGCATCAATCAATAAGACTATAAATCCTAATATGAGTGACAGTGAAATCCAAAGTAACTGTTTCCCATATCGTTGAGAAATATCGAATATACTGCTGTGGCTTTCGTCATACACTGCTGCATAAATATTTAACCAACCAATTAAGGCAAGTGATAAATACAGAATCACCGTAATCCAATCTATATTTGCTATGACACGTTTATCCTCTCTCATCACTAAGGCAGTATTACTCCTTCCTTCATCCTTTGATCTAAAACTTTTCTACTCACATCTCTATTTAAGTATTTCTCAATCATCAATGAGGCTATTGGAGCTGCCCAAATAGAGCCAAAACCTCCATTCTCAACAATAACCGAGATTGCAATTTGAGGCTCTTCAACCGGTGCAAATGCAATAAACAATGAATGGTCCTTACCATGTGGGTTTTGCACCGTGCCTGTTTTTCCTGCAGCTTTTATTCCATCAACCCGATACCAGCGGGCAGTTCCGCGTTCCCCTTCAAAAACATCAAGCATGGCATCTTTTACAACCCCGAAATGATGCTGGTCAATACCTGATTCCATTCGCCTGGTAAAACGCTCATCAATTTCGTCATTACCCTCAATATGTTTTAAGATATGAGGAGGATAGTAGTAGCCTTCATTAGCTATTACGGCAGCCATATTGGCCAACTGAAGTGGAGTTAGCAAAATCTCTCCCTGACCAATACTTAAAGACCTCACGGTAAGCGCATTCCAGCTACCCCTATAAATCCTGTCAAAATATTCCCTTGTAGGAATATTGCCCGGCAACTCAAAAGGAATGTCTGTATTAAAACGATGACCGAAACCAAAATTATACATGGCTTGATACCAATGTTCATATGCTTCTTTCAAATTGCCTATTCTCGCATTGTTTAGCATACTTCTGAATGTATTCCAAAAATAGGGATTGCATGAATGCTCCAGGGCACTATGAAGTGCTAGTGGACTTTCATGCGAATGCGTGCATCTGATTGGCAAACTTGATGGTCCCTGACAGCTAAATTGTGTGGCAGGAGATATGGCACCCTGCTGCAGCGCAACTAAAGCATTTACCATTTTAAAAGTCGACCCGGGTGGATAGGTTCCGCTAATGGCCCTGTTGATCAGCGGCTTAAGAGAATCGTTAAGTAATGTGTTGAAGTTTTCTCCCCGGATGCGGCCTACCAGCAGATTTGGATCATAGACCGGACTTGTAACCAGGGCTAATATTTCACCTGTGGCAGGTTCAATGGCAACAATACTTCCTGACTTATTGCGCATGAGCTCTTCACCGTACTGTTGCAATGCGGCATCAATACTAATATGAAGGTTCTTGCCTGCCACAGGCATTGTATCAAACTTCCCATCCTGAAAACTTCCCATTTCCCTGTTGAAAACATCAACCAAAATGATCTTCAGGCCTTTTTCTCCACGAAGTTCATGCTCATAAAAACGCTCTATACCTGATTTTCCTATATAATCACCCATCCTATAATAGGCGTCAGCATTCATTTCGCTACGATTCACCTCACCAATATCGCCAAGTGTATGTGCTGCAATTGGAATTGGATAGCGCCTGAGCGTCCGTGCCTGAAAATAAAATCCCGGAAATCGATACATTTTTTCGATTATGAACCCATAATCTTCTTTTGAAACCTGTTCAAGAAATACAGAAGGTCTGTGACTTGAATGCTGACGAGCCCTCTGCATTCTTTGCACATAAGATTCAGGATTGATCTTCAGCAACTGACAAAACTCAGCAGTATCAATGAGCTTGACTTGCCTCGGTATCACCATAAGATCGTAGGCTGCCTCATTGTAAACAAGAAGCTCACCATTCCGGTCATAAATCATTCCCCTGGCAGGGTACTGTGTCATGTATCTTAACACATTGTTTTGTGAAGATAATTTATAGGTCTGATCAATAAGCTGTAGATAAAACAAACGCCCAAGAAAAATGAAACCAATGGCAAGTATAATTATGATAATAAGTTTTTTACGTGGATCTGGGCTGCGATTGACCATTGTTGAAAAGGAAAGTTGTTCAAACAACAAAAATAAGCAATCCGTTTAAGCTTATCGATAGGATTGTCAATGAATACCAAAGTAAATAATCTTATTTTGTAACATCATAAATGCCTGTATATGAACAGAAAAGCAAAAAACCTTGCAATATGCAAGGTTTTTTGTACTAACCAACCACTATGAAAAAAAAGTACTTATTCTTAATTAATCTCTAGATATTAGACGAGAAAATGAGTTCATATAATCTGGCTTTAAATGCGATCTTCATGGTGTTAAAAGGAATATCATTGATGTAACTTTCTTCAGGCATTTCAAAAACAACTGCCATGGCTCTTTCTGCCATATAATCTGAATAAACTTCACTTGTGTTGAATGGAATATCATCGATATAATCCTC
>CALAZZ010000042.1 GCA_937926515.1 uncultured Bacteroidales bacterium
ATGAGGTCGAGATAAAGACAGATGGTGAAACCATTGAGGGCTCAGGGACCGAAGGCAATAAGATCAGGCTGAAAAACCTAAATGATAACAAAACATACGGTGTGCTTAATGGAGCATTTCATGAGATTACACCGGACTTGCATGCTGTTTACAATATTACCCACAAGCTAACGGAAACTATTGCACACAACATGTGTAAAAAGCCAGCGGTTGAGATTATAGATCCTGATGGGGATGTAAATATTACAACTATAAAGCACATTGATGAAAATACAATAACATTGACTTTTGCCGATTACTTTACAGGTAAGGTCATATTAAATTAAAAAAAGATGAAATACAAAGATCACCTTGATTTTGGAGGCGTTGCCCAGCTTTTACAGATTGTGTTGGAAAAACTTGCAGCAAACCCCACCGGGTGGGAAGGGCGTGTTTATTTTAACACTGCAACGAAAAAGATACGCTGGCATAATGGTACAAATTGGATTGACATTGATGATACAAGCGGACTTGTTACCAGTATTATTGCTGGGGGTGGTATAACAGTAAACGAAAGTACAGGGGCAGTGACTATTGGAGTTGATGTTGATGGCACGACCTTAGAATTATCAGATGGAACAGCGACAGCGAAAGTAAGGATAAAGGATGCCGGGGTGACTACTGATAAATTAGCCACCAATGCAGTCACTACCATAAAAGTAACTGACAAAAACATAACCTTTGCCAAAATACAAGATGTACCCACAATGATCGTGGTGGGACGTGTTGCCAGTGGTACGGGCGTCACCAGTGCAATAACCATTTTAACGGATTTGGAGGCGATAATTTCAGCACATGACAGTCTTGTTTCAGCAAAAGCGGTTAAAGATTACGTTGACAACCTTGTGGGTGGGCTTGGAACATTACAGGGGGGGTGGAGTGCTTCGGCTAACAACGTCTACCCTACTGGCGCAAACAAAGGCGATTATTGGTATATAACAACAGCCGGAGCAATTGCAGGTGTAAATTATGATGTTGGTGATGTTATCATTGCAAACAAAGACAGCGCCGGGATTTCAACCCCGGAAGACTGGATTTCACTTGAAGTAAACCGGGAACAAGCAACAACAACAGTACTTGGAGTTGTAAGGTTTGCCACGCAAGCAGAGGCAAGAGCAATGACCAGCATTAACAGGGCATTGACACCCTCAAACCTTGAAGATGTTAAAGCCACAGATGCCGAAACGCAAACAGGAAGCGAAACGCACCGATTTATAACACCCGCAAATTTAAGCAGCCGGACAGCAACAGAAGGCAGAACAGGTATTGCAGCCGTTGCAACGCAGGCGGAAGTAAATACAGGAACTGATAACAGTAAAATAGTTACACCTGCAAAGCTGAAAGTTTACGTGAACAACCAATTTGCAGCCTTCGGAACTTATGTTACAAATATTGGGAACGGCGTTTTAACTGCAATACCAGTATCACATGGCCTGAATACAAGGGACGTCATTGTTGAAATTTGGGACACCACGACGTATGAAACTGTATTTGCAACAGTAACAAGAACACTCCCTACAGAAGTAACGATAAACTTTGCGGAGCCACCAGCTTCAGGGGCTTTCCGGGTAATGATAAAAAAGTAAGATGAGAATAATAGACGGAGCCAAAATTTCAGGGGAGGTAAAACTCTATTCGCTTGCGAAGTTACAAGACTATGCAGGGGTCTTGGTAGTTGATGAAGAAGGCAAAGTTTACAAAGCGACAATTGAAAGCGGTGGCTCTAACTTGACGTATTATTACTACCACGCAAACGAAAACGTACAGCCCTATGCAACAGCACCAGGGCAGGCTATATCAAATGAGGCATCGGGCAACATATACCTGTATCAACACGGAATCATGCAAACGGGTAGTTACAGGGTTGTTATTGATTTTCATTTTTCAGTGAATCACATACGGTCAACCACACCAGCGGATACAATGCAGGTTGCTGCAAGCCGCAGGGTAGAGTTTAATATTTGCGTTGATCCGAGCGGATCACTCAATGATTATGCAAGTGATTTGAAAGTTACACAACACTCAGGGGTATGGTTAAGGCGTGTTAGCAATGCCTTTCATTCAACAGGTGAACTAACGGAACAGGCAATCAAATTAGAACTTGACCCATATCCGGCGGTTGGGCAGCCTGAATATTACAAAATCAAAATAACAAATCAGTTGGTTTCCGAATTGAAACTTCCAACTGGGACTTATCCAATGTACACCAAATACACATACACCATAGAACGCTTCCTAACAAGTGCTACATCTCAAGGTTTTGAAGAAGGATTATAAAAATAAAATACAATGAAAGATCAGAATTATACAATAGTAAAAGGCGGGGCATACGTGCTACCTGTATTCATTGATAACCCGGACCCGGAAGCACAAGACCCTAAGTTGATCGGTGAACTAAG
>CALAZZ010000043.1 GCA_937926515.1 uncultured Bacteroidales bacterium
TTATACCCCTTCTGCAAACCAAGCTTTTCAGCTAATTGACAGCCTTACCGGAATCAATGATACCATATACGTACACCAAAATTTACAGGTTGTTACCGGTTGCTATTTTATCAAAGCCGTAGATGGTTATAACAATGTGT
This sequence comes from uncultured Bacteroidales bacterium, assembly GCA_937926515.1. Classification (GTDB taxonomy): domain Bacteria; phylum Bacteroidota; class Bacteroidia; order Bacteroidales; family F082; genus CALAZZ01. The sequence goes on from CALAZZ010000043.1 coordinate 141, forward strand.
CTGAATCGTCCAATATTGTTTGTATTGGCGTTGATGCCTGCCCGATCTATGAACTGCCCAATATATTCACCCCCAACAGTGATCAGATCAATGATTATCTGGTTCCACTTAATTACCCCTCTGCAAACCCAAAAGCAACGGTAGAACGTGTTGAAATGACCATCTTCAACAGATGGGGCAATGTGGTTTTCGAAACCAATGACCCCTTGATAGAATGGGATGGAAAGCATTACCGCACCGGTATGGATGTGGCTGATGGTGTATATTTCTACGTCTGCATCGTATATGTGGCTACCTTCGATGGCATTGAAGAGTTAAGGCTGCAAGGATCAGTGACAATAATGCGTTAATCTGTTAAATCAGATTTTCTAATCTTGAATACTAAAAACAGCACAGGGGGCACATTGAACAGGACTATTGTATACCCGGCTATCCCTATTAAAGAAGTATGCACTTACAATAATCAAGAGATACTCCTTCATAGCTTGATGCCTTTACGATTTTGATCGCTTTTTAACCCAGGCAAATTTCTCATGTCTTTATGACGTCAAAGTACGTTATCAAACTATGATTTCATCAACGGATTGGTTATATTTACCAACTGAAAACTATATATGAGATGATACCAAAAAAACCTATTGATGTAGATTGTGCCGGCTGCATTACTTATCCATGCTACAGAGGTGAAAGCTGTGTTCGAGGTCAGAACTTTGATGATTATCTTGAGACTATTGGCAAAGAATATGTTTCTGCTGAAAACATGAAAATCCTGGAAGCTTCATCATACATTGAGGCTGAACACTATATGGACTATACAAGGATAGAAGAAATCATCGCATTTGCAGAACAAATGGGATACAAAAAGATTGGAATTGCACATTGTGTGGGTTTGACGAATGAAGCAAAAAGTCTCAAAACAATTTTGGACAATAAGTTCGTTGTATGTGCTATTTGTTGCAAATTTACAGGTACAGAAAAGAAAGAATATGGCCTCAAGCATATTCACGATGAACGCTATGAGGCCATGTGCAATCCCATTGGACAAGCATTGGTGCTGAATGCACACAAAACAGACCTGAATCTTATTGTTGGATTATGCATTGGGCATGATCTATTATTTACCAGGTACTCAAATGCACCGGTTACCACGTTTATCGTAAAAGATCGGGTAACTGGACATAACCCGGCTGCCACAGTTTATTCAAATTATTACAAACGCAAAATGAAAACATAAAAACCTAAATCCTACAATTGACATACCTGTTCACATCATACCCAGGCTGAGTAATGGCCCGGATCAACAAGTTCACGGTACTTATGAACCACTTTCTTAAAATCTTCCCAAGTATCCCGTTTGAGGGAAGGGTTGCGTAGCAATGCAGCAGGATGATAAACAGGCATTGTCAATCTATTATAACATTCAAGCCAGCTGCCATGTGCTTTCGTAATACGGTGTTTGGGTCCGGCCATATATTTTAGTGCAGTGGCTCCCAGCAGGATCATCATTAGTGGATCGATAATCTCAATTTGTTTGATCAGCCAGGGTAAGCAGGTTTCAGCTTCCTGTTGAGTTGGAATCCGGTTGCCAGGAGGCCTGCGCCTGACTATATTACTAATAAACACATGCTCTGATCGATTAAATCCGCAAGCATTTAATATTTTATCGAGCAGAATCCCAGATTCCCCAATAAAAGGCCTTCCTTTAATGTCCTCTTCTCTGCCCGGAGCCTCACCGATGATCATGATTCGAGCGTTGATGTTCCCTTCTCCCCAAATGACGTGATTCCTTGATCGGGCAAGTTCACACTTACTGCAAGAGCATATTTCGCTTTTAAGTTCTGAAACTTTTAATTCCATAAACTATATGTTACTTTCTACCAATAACGGTTAAAGAATATTTCATTTCTTTGAACCAAAAGAATCATAAATCAAAACTCGATTCCTTTACGGGCCACAACGCCTTTTTGGTAGTAATGTTTAATTTCCTTCATTTCAGTCACCAGATCGGCTATCTCAATGAGTTCTGGTGGAGCATAACGACCGGTTATCACGATTTCCATCGATGCCGGTCTCATCTTAATTACATCTAGCAATTCATTGATGGAGAATAGTTTAAAGTGTATTGCGATACAAGCTTCATCCAGGATAATCATATCATAATTACCAGAACTAATTATCTCAGCAGCAACTGCTAAACCTTGTTTTGCCAAAACGATGTCTTCGGGTACTGGTTTGTGACTGATGAAACAATCGCGGCCATATTGTTTTAGTTCTATCTCTGATTCAAACCGTTTAAGCGATTCTATCTCAGCATAGTGCATTCCTTTTACAAACTGAATGATGAATACCTTTTTACCAGCTCCGGCAGCACGCAATGCCAGACCAAGTGCAGCAGTGGTTTTTCCTTTGCCATTACCCGTGTATAGATGAATATAGCCTGACATCGTTTCTAAACCTATAATTTATTATTCAAATCATAAAGGTACTCATGCTGAATCATCAAGCTTTTTCAAGAGCAGTACTCAAATCATCTATGATATCTTCAACATCCTCAATACCCACGGCCAGCCTGACAAGCTCATCGGTGATGCCTGCTTTCAGCTTATTGGCAGAAGAAATTTTTGAATGTGTCATAGAAGCTGGGTGCTGAATAAGTGTTTCTACACCTCCCAATGAGACTGCGAGTAAGGCAAGGTGCACATTATTCATAAGCTCTTTGGCTGCATCAAATCCACCATTCAGGCCAAAACTAATCATGGCACCAGGTGCTTTCATCTGTTCTTTTGCCAAGTTATATTGTGGATGCGAGGTTAAACCCGGATACTTAACCCAAGCCACTTTGGGGTGAGATTCCAGGAAGGATGCTACTTTTTGTGCGTTTTCAGTTGCACGGTCAATACGAATGCCTAAAGTTTTGACCCCTCTTAAGACCATATAAGCCTGATGAGGATCCATATTACTTCCCATATTCACCATGATATTTCTTAGTTTATCATAAACTTCCTTCTCTTTTGCAATCACCATACCTGCAACAATATCAGCGTGTCCGTTGATGAACTTTGTCATGGAGTGCATCACGATGTCAGCTCCCAGATCAAGTGGTTTTTGAAGATAAGGGCTGCAAAATGTATTATCAACAGCCACTATAATGCCATGGCGGTGTGCTATATCTGCACATGCGGAAATATCTGTAATATCCATGGTAGGGTTGGCTGGGGTTTCGATGAAAAGCAGCTTTGTGTTCGGGCTGAAAGCTTTTTCAACTTCATCAAGGTTGGCAGTATTCACAAAAGAGCTTTCGACCTTATATTTTGGATAATGATTTTCCATAACAGCGCGGCTTGGACCATACACTGACCCTGTACAAACCATATGATCGCCGGTTGCCAGCATAGCTTGATAAATGACATTTACTGCAGCCATGCCTGAGCCCACGGCAATTCCACCATATCCGTTTTCAAGCAGTGCGATTTGGCGTTCCAGTGCGCCAATGGTTGGGTTGCCGATGCGGGTGTAGATATACCCTTTGCTTTCGCCGGAAAAACATTGTGCACCATGATCTGCACTTTCAAATGAAAAAGTGGAGGTTTGATAAATTGGAACTGTAGCGGCACCATAGGCATCTTCAATTTCTCCCCCGTGAATAAGCTTGGTATTAAAACCTGATTTGTTGTGTTTCATAATGTTAAAATTATTTACTTAAGTGATTAATATTGTCTCATTTTAGCAGCAATTATTTCAGCTGCCTTAATCAGTGGATAGCCTGCAGGCGAAGCTGTCAGACAGGGATGTGTACCTATATGAGAAGTCAACAGGCCATTTACGTTCATCCGGTTTTCGATGGCAAGTCCAATCACATTTGTAAGTTCACCTGCACTTTCACCACCGATTACTTCACCGCCAATGATCACACCTGAATATTTTGCTGCGATCAATTTAATTAACTGCTTATGAGCTCCTGGAAGATTACCTGGGTGACGATCAACACCTTCAAACAGGCCAGTGTGCACAGCAATACCCTCTTCTCTTGCGCGGGCTTCGGTTAATCCCGCTGTGCCAAAACCAATATGATCAATCGCTGTTGAATAGATGCCGATGGTGCCACTAAATGTTTTAACAACATGAATATTAAAGAGATTCAATCCAGCAACCCTGGCTTCGGCACAAGCAGTAGATGCAAGCATGATTGGGGTGCGCCATCGGGTAACAAAATCCCTCTTTTGAGCGCAATCTCCAGCCGCAAAAATATCAGGGGTAGGTGTTCGCATATACTCATCGATTATTATAAATCCATCATTGTCAATTTCAATCCCGGATTTGGCTGCCATATCGGTATTGGGTTTATAACCCATGGAAAGTATTACAGCATCAGTTGGGATTGACTGACCATTTTCCAGCCTTACCTCTTCAACTTTTCCCCTGCCTTTTACTTCGCTTACACTAGCATTGGTTAGCACATTTACACCCCTTTCCTTGATTATGGATTCAATGCGATCAGAAAGTTCACCATCAAAAGCAAGAGACAAAATCTCAGGTAATTTTTCAACTAGAGTTACTTCATGGCCTGCCTTGTTTAGCTCATCGGATAGCTCAACACCTATGAACCCGGCCCCGATCACTACAACCCTTTTTGGACTATTGAGTTTTGAAAGCATATCATCGAGGTAATACTTGTCCTTAGGGATCACAAAGACATTATCCAAATCCCTGCCTTTCAACCAGGTTGGTTTAAAAGGAACTGAGCCTGTGGCAATGAGAAGCTTGTCCCATTTGATTTGTTCACCTCCTGAGAGCGTTACTATTTTTCTTGATTTGTCAATTGAAGTAACTTCATCAACAAGTGATTCAACTCCGGATTTTTTCATCATGTCATCCACAGGCATGATATTTTGATTACTATTTTCAAGTGTTCCAAATATGTATGGTATTCCGCATGGAACCATCATATCTTTAAGTTTTTTGACAAGGGTGAATTCTTTTCCCGGCCATGCTGATTTGCCGGTTAATGCGGCTACCATTCCAGCAGCACTTCCTCCAATGATCAATACATCTGTTTGTTTCATTACATAATACTTTTATAATTAATAATTAGTGAATTGCCGTGGCGACAAGCTTTAACAAGTTCTCCGAAATATCATCAAATGCTTTTATTACAGTACTGTCACTCTGATCATAAACACTCCTCCCTTTTTCTGCAAGCTCGCCTACTTCTTGTACTAAAGGAATTTGCCCTATAAGTTTGGTATTTAGTTCACTGGCAAGGGTTTTCCCACCATTCATTCCGAATATTAAATACTTTTCATCCGGATGTTCAGCAGGTGTAAACCATGACATGTTTTCAATTACACCTAATATTGGAACTTTGATATCTTGATGAGTGAACAAGGAAGCCGCTTTACGGGCATCATTTATTGCAATTTCTTGAGGTGTGGTAACAATGATCGCACCATTGATTTTAAGTTTTTGAACTGTTGTTAGCTGTATGTCACCTGTTCCGGGCGGATAGTCAATGATCATCAAGTCAATCTCACCCCAATCAGTACTTTCAATAAGTTGGACAATGGCCTTCGACACCATTGGTCCACGCCAGATCAGAGACTGGTTTCGTGTTACAAAAAATCCAATTGAAATGATTTTCACACCAAATCGCTTAACTGGAATCATTCTCTCCTGGTTTTCTTTGGCTTGAACTTTTGGTTTAGAACTTTCTATCCCAAACATTCGAGGAACCGAAGGACCGTAAATATCTCCATCGACCAAAGCCACTTTCATGCCCTTTCTGGCAAGTGCAACAGACAAGTTTACAGCAACTGTTGATTTTCCAACACCGCCCTTCCCAGATGCCACAACAACAATGTTTTTAATATTTTTAAGCCTGATTTTTTCAATTACCATACTCATATCTTATTTCTTAAGATTACTATCTCATATTCATTGAGCATATCATATTAGATTCAAAATATTGTCCCAGATTCTCATTATTGCTTTACTGCTCTTTGACTCACGCTTCCACTCCACAATACTTTTACAATTGAGCATAGCTCCGGTAATATGAGGGTCAAATGGCAGTTTTCCTGCCAATGGGATATTTAAACTTTTACAGAAATTTTCAATCCTTATAGTCATAGCCGAATTTAAGTCGCACTTATTTATCAATACCATGACCGGATAATTGAATCCCTGAACCAATTCAACGACCCGTTTCAAATCATTTATGCCTGAAATACTGGGTTCTGTGACAATCAGAATTTTCTCAGTTCCTGTTATGGTTGAAATTACAGGACAAGCTGTTCCCGGCGGCCCGTCAATGATTATGTGCGATGATCCTTTCTGTAGGGCTAGCTTCTTTACTTTTTCTCTGATCAGATTAACCAGTTTTCCTGTATTTTCCTCCCCTGGTGCAAGCCATCCATAAACCATTAGACCATTGCGGAATTTGCCGGTATACATGCGGCTTTTGTCATTTTGCTGCATGGTAATGGCTTGCTCAGGACAAATCCTGGAACAAAGAAAACAGCCATCACAAGATGTTTCAGATATGATTATCTGGTTTTGAGTTTCCCTGATCGCATCAAACCGGCATACAGAAATACATTGACCGCACAGGTTGCATAAGTCATGTTTCACTACTGCTTTATAGCTTCCAATGAAGGGTTCCTCCTCCTCATGCTCAGGATTGAAAAGTAGGTACAGGTTGGCAGCATCCACGTCACAGTCGGCAAGAATCACTTCTGACCCTATGGTAGCAAATGCCGCTGCAATGCTCGATTTGCCTGTCCCGCCCTTACCGCTGACAATAGCCAACTCCATGTTACTTCGAAATCTTTTCAAATGTTTCAAGAAACTGCTGCTTCAATATTGGCATATTATCAATCACCAGTTCTCCGTTGGAATACATCCTTGCGATTTGTTTGTTGAATGGAATTTCCATCAACAGTGGTATCCCTTCATAATCAAGGTATTGGTATACTTCATTGTTTCCAATCCCTGCGCGGTTTACGATTACCCCAAATGGTTTATCTATTTGTTTCAGAGCTTCAATGCTTCTTTTCAGGTCACTAAGACCAAAGGGTGTAGGTTCGGTAACAAGTATGACATAATCTGCTTCCGCCACTGTGTGAATAAAGGGGCAGGATGTTCCTGGAGGTGCATCGAAAATAACAGTATTTACTTGATTGTTAATCAATTTTATAGCTAACTTTATTGCAGGCACTGGTGTCATACTCCCAACTCTGGTCCGGGCCTCCACAAGGTCGATCTTGCCGTTTAAGGTGTAAGAAGATATCTGGCCAAGGATCAACTTTTTTTCTGTAATTGCTCCTTGGTCACAAGCATGCAAGCATGCACCGCAAGCATGGCATAGGTCCTCCATCACCCGGATTATTTGAAGTGAAGGAATGAGAAAAATGGCATTGTAGCTGCAATATTCCTGGCACTTACCACAAAAATTACATTTACTGCTATCAATCACCGGAACTAATTGTGTAACTTCAATGCAGTCTACCTGCTGAGAATTAAAAAATACCAGTGCATTTGGAGCTTCAGCATCGCAATCGACCAACATAACGCCATAGCCTGAATCTTTCAATGCTTTGAAAAGATTGGTAGCCACGAATGTTTTTCCTGTTCCGCCTTTACCGCTGGCGATGGCAATTTTCATTATTCATTGTGATGTTGATCAACCCGTTTTAGTGGTCACAATAATTGGCTCCTGCCTCCAAAGAGTTGTTAATAAGTTCTTTGGCTAGAATAGTTGCAGCTTTTTGTTGTGCTCCCACGAACACATTGATCTTTTGCTGGTTAAAAAGAGCAATGGCACGCTGTCCTATCCCACCGGCAATCACATCAGTCACACCTTTTTGCGCCAGCCATGCAGGAAGCAAGCCTGGTTCATGAGGTGGCGGTATGACGTAAGTTTCATGCCTGATTTCAGTATTTTCGGTATCGAAGAGGGCAAAATGACCACAATGGCCAAAGTGAGCACAAAGGATACCGTTCTCTAATGGTATGGCAATCTTTCGATTCATATAAATTTCATTGTATTAATTTCCCGGCAGAATCTTAGTACTGCCGGGTTGAATGAATGGTGCTATTTTTTCAGGATCTTGTCCATGACAGTATCTTTATCAAGTTTCTTGGTGCAAAAGAACCAATCATAGCATTTAAGGTCTTCATCCTTACTTTCCATTCTTTCCTTTGCAACACCACATGAACCTGCTGTTGGCACAATCACCTCATCACCAGGGCGCCAGTCGGCAGGGGTTGCAATATTGAACTCATCTGCTGCCTGGAGGGCAATCACTATACGGTACAATTCATCAAAATTCCGGCCCAAGCTAAGTGGATAATAAAGAACGGTTCTCACAATACCTTCCGGATCGATTACAAATACAGCTCGAACAGCTTTGGTGTTACTTTCGCCGGGCATCATCATGCCGTATTTCTTCGCAACTTCCATGGTAATGTCCTCAATAAGCGGAAAAAGCACTTCTACATCCTTCATCCCTTTGTACTCTATTTTTTCCTTGATGGTACGCAACCAGGCAATGTGGCTGTACAACCCATCAACTGAAAGACCAACCAGTTTGCAATTGGCTTCATTGAACTGCATCTCCATGGTGGCAAAAGTCATAAACTCGGACGTGCATACCGGTGTGAAATCTGCCGGATGGCTAAAAAGTATGACCCAGCTACCCTTGTAGTCTGAGGGGAAAATGATGTCGCCTTGTGTAGTAACTGCCTTAAATTCAGGAGCTTGTTCGCCAATCCTTGGCATTGCATAAATTTCTTCTTCCATGATTTTGAATTTTAAATAATTAATTTGTTGATTAAATGTAGTATACCTCTCTACTGTTAGAACATTGAAAAATGTCTATATGGATTTTATACTTCTTACTCTTTTTACAATCAAACGCGTGAATTCTAACCCCTGAGAGGCTCATGTTTACTTAACTCCACCTCTGAAACGGTCTCTGAAACCCATCCCACGTCCAAGGCCTCTCCATCCGAATCTAAACCTTTTACAGCCATAGCTTTCTTTGGAATCCTCCGGGTATTCACTTTTGTCTGACTTACGAAAATTTGTTCCATAACCTGTACATCGTCCTATGCGACGACCTGACATCGGGCCTTCACCCTCTGGTCCGGTTTTATCAAGTCCAGGCATATTACCTCCCTGTTTTTAGTTGAGAATTTTAATTATCTGACGCCAAATCTTTTTTCTTTGCCTTTACCTCCTCCGGATTTCCTTCGTTTACCCATTCCTTTACCTAACTTGTTCAGCGCTTCTACATCCTTTTGGTCCTTACATTTTCCTAATCCCCGGCCTGTGCCAGAACCTTTACCTTCAGGGCCGGTTCCATTCATATGTGGCATATTAATTTTTATTATTTATTTATCATATCAATGACTTCCTGAATCGTTAATTCTGGTCTTTTAAATACGATCATTTGAATCTTTAAACTGTCAAGCAACGATTTGATCTTCACCCCGAACTCACCAGCTACAATTTTACTTACTCCACGTGTGGCCAGAAGCTGCACAGCAGCTGGACCGGCAGCTGATTCAGCATCCTTATACGGATTAGGAATAAATTCAATGGCTTTTGTTTCAGTATCTAAAACAACAAATAAAGCACATCGACCAAAACGCTCATCTAATTTAGACTCCAATGTATTACCTGTTGATGTTATAGCAACTTTCATATGTTTTTTATTGTTTATTTTTATTCGATTGTTTATCTCTACTCACCCAACCATGCATTCCTTTCCTGGTCATTGATGTGTTGCAGCTGGGACATTTCTGTTTTGCACATGGCTTGCCGTATTCGTGTGCTTGCTCAAAGCCACATTTAGGACAAATACATATATCATCGCAGTGCCTTCTATCATCAACCTCCCATTCGCCTTTAAGTTCATAGTTCACAATTGCTTCACTCTTGCATATCGGACATTGGGTAATCGACTCCTCCTTATTGGGATGATTGAAATAGCAAGAGCAACTATTGCAATGATACCAATCACTGTCAAAATAAACTTTTCCACCTTCAATGCTGATCTGGCTTGCTTCAACAAGTGCTTTAGCTATCTTTTGCCTTGCAGAGGCATAAATACGTGTAAAGGTCGGTCTTGAAACACCCATGATATCAGCAGCCTGATGATGATTGAATCTATCATAGTCGCAGAGTCTTAGTGCTTCATACTCTTCAAAAAGCAAGGTGACAACTGAAGTTCTTTGTTCTTCAAAATCTGGTCCAAACGGTTTTAGCCCTTTGATCGGAGGAGGATTAAGGATCTTCCTAATGCGTTTATTTCTTGGCGACATAATAATGAGCATATGTTCATTGCAAATATAATGAACATATGTTTATAATAAACAAAATATCGAAAAAATATATCTCTTACTTGATCTAGGGCAATTTTAGACTGTGAGTATTATTTACTATATATCTGATATATAATATGTTATAAGCGATAAACAAAAAAAGGAAATAAAGGGATGTAGTAAAGCTTCATTTAGTTTGGCAGAGATTTAATCCGCTTTGGTCAAGCATTTCAAATGAAGATAAACAATATGCTTGATCACCTCTTACCGAAGCACAAAAAAAACCGGCAGGGAGACTTGCCGGTTTCAATTGGTTCAATAATGTGAGTATCAGTACTACAGGTTAAACCTGTCAATCATATCTACCACACGAGCTGAGTAGCCCCACTCATTGTCATACCAGGCTAATATTTTAGCAGTTTTTCCTGATACCATTGTGGCTGAAGCATCAAAAATCGATGAGTGTGGGTTGTGTATGATATCCACTGAAACAATTTCATCCTCTGTATATTCAAGAATGCCTTTCATTGGACCTTCAGCCGCTTCCTTCATTGCAGCATTGATATCTTCCTTGGTTACTTCGGTTTTTAGGTTTACCACCAGATCCACCAATGATCCGGTTGGTGTAGGAACACGCACTGCCAGACCATCCATCTTTCCTGCCAGGTCAGGTATTACCAAGCCAATGGCTTTAGCAGCACCTGTCGTGGTAGGTATTTGCGAAAGAGCGGCAGAGCGTGCACGCCTAAGGTCATTATGTGGTCCGTCAAGGATAACCTGATCATTAGTGTACGCATGTATAGTCGTCATCATGCCATTTTCAATGCCAAAGCGATCATGCAGTACTTTAGCAACTGGTGCAAGGCAGTTGGTGGTGCAGCTTGCGTTCGAAACGCATTCGTGACTGTCCTTCAAGTCACTGTCATTTACACCCAGCACGATTGTAGCGTCAATGGTGTCCTTGGAAGGCACACAAAGGATCACCTTCTTAGCGCCGTTTTTTAGGTGGTCACCATAACCACCTTTGCTGCTTTCCTTAGAACGAAAAACACCGGTGCACTCAACCACCACATCGGGTGTTACAACCCAAGGAATATTAATAGGTGATCGCTCTGCTGAAACCGGTACTTTTTTTCCATTGGCAATTATATTTGTTTCATCAAAGCTGACTGTCCCATTAAATTTTCCCTGTGTTGAATCATACTTGAGCAAATGTGCCAGTACTTTAGTGCTGGTCAAATCGTTTATCCCAACTATTTCCATATTGTCACGCTCTGCCACCAGCTTAAAAACGTTTCGGCCAATGCGTCCAAATCCATTGATTGCGATCTTAATTTTTGTCATAATCTAATTTTTTAATGGTTATATTCTATTTCTGATATCGTTATCAAATCCTTAATTCTTTGATGTAAGACTTTGTACAAAAATAAACAAAAAAAACTGTATCTTCGGGTCAAATAAGCTTAGATATGAGCGTAAAATTTATCTCAAAAGCACTCGAAGCCAACCTGGCAGAAACAAGATACAGAGACATTTATATTCCTGAACAACACCAGGATTTCATCAATCTCTCAAAAACCTATTTTGGTGTAAATAAACGTGCACACGATTGCATTACTGAGTTTCACCATCCCCTTTCTAACCGCAAGTTCGTCATTGAGGAACTTCGCGAAATTCTGATCACAGATTTTTGGTTTTATACCAGAAATGGAATGCCTTCCGAAGCTTATCGGGTACCACTTGAGATGATGCACCAGATACTCCTGATTGAATTAGGTTCGGAGCTTCGCAAATTAATTATACAGACCCTGCTTGAGTTTATAGATTTGGTGTACAAAAAATCACCCACTCACAAACTCCTGGTTCCATATTGCTTAAATGCCCTGGAAGAAGGCTTTGCTTATAA
>CALAZZ010000044.1 GCA_937926515.1 uncultured Bacteroidales bacterium
TCACACAGGACCTTTTCAAACGGGCAGCAACCATACAACCGGGCTTTAGCATTCAGTACAACACGCCATATTTTGCGAATGCGTATATGCCGGCACTTAGGGCATTTTACCTGCAAGACAAGAAAGAGATCGGAGGTTATCCCTACCTGGATATATTTTTCGGACTTAAAGTGAAACGGGCAAATCTATTTGTGAAATATACCAACCTCTATGCCTTTGCAGGCGATTATAGCTATTACACCGTACCGGGCTATCCCCAGCGCGACCCCACCTTCTATTTTGGTGTGAGTTGGCGGTTTTATCAGTAGAGCTGCATAAGTTGTCTTAGCACTTAACCATGCCCACAAGGATAAGGTTTGTGAAAATATAACTTTCCTGATTTCCGGATTGGACACCCACTTTTTTCTCCATAAAGAATTATTGATCCATGCAATTTGATTAAACCCAAGTTATGCAACAGGAGGCGCCATAAGCGCCGAAGTGCTTGCATTTACTTGTTCCGCATGTGCGGGACGACTTAGAAAATCATCCCATACGTACGGGAGGTGAAATATAGTGTAACCCAAAAAGATTGATTTTCTTAGTCGTATATGCAAATGATGCTAATCAATTGCATAGATTGGGATTATAGTTGATACTTCTATTATATATTATCGTTTTTTCAAACATATCTTAACCAGGCTTTGCAGACTTTCCTTTCGACAGGCAGTCTCGTCAAATATATTCTATAATATTGATATACAGATATTTATATTGATTTTCAATGATAAATTTACATCTGTTGTTCGGTCATGACCGAAACTATTTTAAAACCTGCAATAAAATGACTTAATTTCGCATCAAATCCAAATACTGCAATAAAATGTCAAACAATGCAACCAAGCTGAAAGAGATCACCAAATTCATCAAAATCAAAGACCTGGTTGATTCACCCTACCAGGGGCGCTTTACACCTAATGATGACGCGAAAGACAAGGGCGCTGACCACATTGCCGAGCTGGCCCAAAGCATCGACCAAAACGGACTGATGATGCCCATCATCGTCAGGCAGAAGGAAGAAGGATACGAAATCATTGACGGGCACCAGCGCGTACTGGCCATGCGTAAGCTCGGTCGCGGACAAATCATGGCCATCATCAAGGACTGCACCGAGCGCGAAGCGCAACTGATGCACGTTATCGGCAATTTGCAGCGCAAAAACCTGAAACCCATCGAGCAGGCCATTACCTACCAGAAGCTGCTCAATGCAGGCATCTTTAAAGATAAAAGGGAATTATCAAATGCCCTTTCGAAAGATGAAACCTATGTGGGCGACCTGCTGGCAACCCTGCAGCTCGACAGCCGCATCATTGACGAACTGGCAAAAAGCAATCTGATTAAAGATATGCGCATGCTCAGGCTCATCAGGCTGTACGAACCCGTTGACGAAAACGGCGTGTCGAATGCCCAGTGGGAGCTCTACAAAAAAGTGGTGTACGGAAAAATGAACCGGCAAAAGCTGATGCAACACCTCAAACGCAAAAACCAGCCCAAAACCGTGCAGTCGTATCGCCTGAAAACCACCAAACGCAACATTACCGTGGTGATGGATACAGGCACCCTGGACCCGGCAAGAAAAGAGCAACTGCTGGCACTGATCAATGAGAAAATTAAGGAGATCATGGAGGGATTGTAATATTAACCCGACAAATTCCTGTTGGTGACAATTAATACCATACTGTTTTAAGCCTGATCGCAATTGCATAAATCAATCAATTGAGCCAACGATAATTGATGCCAAAAAATTGATGGATTAGTATAACTTGCATCCAACCAAAATATGATTTATCTTAGCCCCGATGAACGTTCTTTTAATAGCTAACAAAAATTAATGAAACAATGCCAGGTACAAACAGCATACATCCCTTTTCAGCACCCATGTTCAACAAGCACAGGAGTTTTAGGAATGTGTTGTTTGGTGCTGGTTTTTTGTTGGGTTCTGCGGTGTATGGTCAGACTAGTGTTAATATTGAGGGTAATGTTAAGAATAGTCCGCATGGTGTTTTTCCTTTGACGGAGGTTGTTGCTCAGGATGCTGGTTCTGGTGAGGTTTATCAGAGTGTGTTTACGGATGTGAGTGGTGATTATTCTTTGGAGTTTATTATTACGGGTTTGGGTGAGAGTTTTATGAATAGTAATGTTGTTAGGCCTAATCCTTTTGGTCGTGAGACTGTGATTGTGTATAACGCGGTGAGTTCTGGTGTTAGGGATTTTTCTGTGAGTAATGTTCTTGGTCAGGAGGTTTTTAGTTCTAGTTTCGTTGTTGATCAGGGGGGTGTTGCTAGTATTAATGTTAGGGGTTTGGGGGAGCCGGGTTTGTATTTCGCGGTTATTTCTGGTGGTTCTGGTAAGGATGTTTTTAAGTTGGTTCAGACTGAGAGTGATGCTTCTAGGGTTGTTGATTTTAGTGTTTCTAGTGGTTTTTCTTTGAAGCAGGGTTTTAGTAATGATATTAAGTTGAGTTTTTTGAGCGATACTCATTATGTTAAGGATACGTTGTTGTCTCAGCAGAATCATTTTGGGGTTGATGTTACTTTGTTGCAGGTTCCTGAGCAGGTGAATTCTTTGTATAGTATTAATCTTTTGAATGATGTGATGCAGCAACCTGTTGTGGGTAGTGTTTCGGTTAGGGATTTTGATTCTGGTGAGTTGTTGTTTAGTGGTTCTAGTAATGTTTCTGGTAATTTTTCTAGGAGTTTTCCCGTTAATAAGTGGAGTTGGCCGGGTCTTGATCCTATTTATAGTGTTAGTGCTTTGGAGACGAGTGTTTCTGCTGCGCATCATGATTTTTTGCAAAGGGTTGATGATTATGCTGAGGTTATGAGTCTTAGTTCGGTTCTTAGTCAGGTGTGGTATAATAGTAATGCTTCTTTGAGTGTTAATCTTACTAGTTTGCCTTTGGGTTATGGTCCTAGTGGGGTTTTTTTGGATGTGTTGCATAATGGTTCTAGTGTTGTTTCTGGTTCTACTAGTAATGGTTCTGCTTCTTTTAATTTTGGTTATGATTTTGTTCAGAATGGTTCGCAGGTGATGAATTTTATTAATGGTGTTCATGTGACGTCTTTGGATGTTTCTGCTAGTCATGCGTTGCATGAGCCTAGGGTTTTTTCTAAGGCTTTTAGTAGTAGTATGGTTGTTAATGAGACGTTGAATCAGATACCTGAGCAGGGTACTACGGAAATAACGACTAATGTTACGAGTGTGCCTTTTAATTATGGTCCTACTGGTGCAGTTGTTTTGGCTCAGAATCCGGGTAATGGTTCTACTTTGTATCAGGGTTCGACGGTTGATGGTGTGCATGTTGGTTCTTTTGATTTTTTGTTTTGGGAGTACGGGGATTTGTATCAGAGCACGGTTGATGATGTTGCGTTGAATGTTTCTTCTACGAATCATAATCCTTTTAATTCAGTGGTGCCGAATGTTGATCAAACAGTTAACGCGGTGCTAGAACAATTACCAGAACAATGGACTACGACAATAAATACTTACGTGGAGAATAACATGTTTAATCATCCATTACAAGGAGCAAGCGTTGTGTACGTTAACCCTAGCACGGGTGGTGCGTTGACGCAAGGAACGACTAATGCTTCAGGGAATTTTAACGGTAGTTTTTCGCATGAGGTGTGGGTGAATGCTACTAATCCAGAGCAAGTGATTTATGCGATACCGCAAGTAAGAATAGACGCGAGCGCGACGCAACACGCTTCAGGAACGCAAACCGTCGCTAACCAGAATCAAAATGTGAATATGGTATTGGTACAACAACCAACACAAATGACCACGACGATAACGACGACGGTGCAGAACGACGTGTTCGGATACATGATGCCAGGAGCAAATGTATCATACCTTAATCCAAGCAATGGCTCAGTGCTAACACAAGGAACAACTAATGCGTCCGGAGTTTTTAATAATCCATTCACACACAACGTATGGATACACCCAGCTGACCCTGGACAAGTTATATACGCAGTACCAGAGGTACAGGTTAATGTTAGCGCGACGCAACACGCTTCAGGAACGCAAACCGTTACAAACGAAGATCAAACATTAGAACTAATCTTGCAACAAATACCTCAAAACTTGAACGCGAACGTATCAGGACAAGTAACTAATCCTAATAATCAACCAATAAACCAAGTACTAGTAACAGCACTAGACCCTGATAACGCGATGATGAATAACACGAACACGAATACGCAAGGAAATTACTCGTTCACCTTGAATTATGAAGCGTGGAACAACCCTGTGAACCCGGAACAAAGTTTTACGGTGCCAAGCCATTTCTTATTAAATTTTGAGAAAACAGGATACACAATGCATACCACGGAACCCAAGAACTTCGCGCCAAACATCGTGCATAATCAAACATTAACACCTGAAGCACAAACATACACCTTCAGCATACACCCTTATACTGCGACGAACAAACAAGTAAGTGAAGTAACCACGCAACCATTTACTTTTCACGTAAGAACAACAAGTGATAATCAAGTTCACAGTTTCACGCAGAGCGGAAATAATCCTGTGCAGTTCACAATCACAGGATCATATAATCCTGAGGAGATAGTTAAGTTTTGGCATAACAATCCTGAAGGAAAGTTTGATCAGACATTAGTATTAGAACATCCTAATCAAGATTGGACTGCGCCTAATATTGCGCAAACTAACATTGTAAGAAATTGGTTTCCTGGTATGCCTATGGATACATTAACTACAACCCTTGGTAATTTATCAAATCCTAGTTACGCGAATCTTATTGAAGCGTATTTTCCTGAACAAAATCTTTTATCAACTACGCCAAATATTTATTTGCCTTTTAGCGGAGATACCATTATGACAATGTTCGCAGATAGAACAGGATACAACACAGTAAAGAATTGGAAGTACGAACCCGTACCACACGTAGACAGAGTCATATTCTTATTTAGAAGAATCGCAGGCGATCCTTGGAATAATAGCGATCCTATTACGCCCGCGCAACTTCAAGTAATAAACACAGTAGCTCAAGGAATAGACCAACACTTGGTAAGTGCGAGTGGCAGAGTAAGAATGCCCGTAATTTATAATTATGTAAATAGTCAAGCAGATGCACAAGAATTCACAGATAGAGGATGGGATTATACAACAAGATCATGGTATGAAATTGGACAACCACTTAATGGCGTTTTTTTAGATCCGCAAAATTACAGAATAAAAGCTTCAAGTGCAAACTTTCCTCCAAATTCTGTTCAAGGTGATATTTATGAAGAGCATCATGAAGCATTATTTGCGTTCGGTAATGGTCCAAATAATATGCCTTCAAAATATTATACTTCTTTTAATGCTTTACCAAATGATATTGGTAAAACTATGATTTATATGGCCAGCATGCTTGATCCTTTTACGCCTGTACTTGTGTGGAATCAAAAAAGTGCTAGTTTTGAACCAGACACTACTGATTTAAGAAAAAAATACAATGATTCAACAAAGAATATTTCTAATGATTATTTTATTGAGTCTGAAGATTTGGAAAGTAAATGTTATATTTGGAGCGTCGAAGACAATAATGACCTAATTTATGAATATAAAGAATGATTTTTTTTTATTCATAACCAAATATTTTTACATTATCAGAATGATAATAAAAACCACCGTGTCCGTGTTGAGCTATAAAACAACAACCCATACTTCTATCATTTAACTCGGTCAAAGGATTATAAAAATTAGGTAATTGACTAACACACCATTCTTCAGTCGTAGAACTAAAAATTCTCGTCAACCAATTAGGTTGATTTGTCCTATGATCAACATCACAATCATAAAATGGCAAACCACCCACTCCGCATTGTGTTGGTTCTTCGCAAAAATATTCACCCGGGATATGAGGATCTAGTCTCGCGATTTCTCCTGCGGGGCAACAGAATCCTCTTTCGAATTCGTTGTATTCGCCGTAACTGCAATAGAACGCAGCATCTTGGTTATTATTATTCAAACAGCTTTCGTTGTAAGTTACATCACCTGTAGAACTTATGCTTAATATGCAGTCTTCGCTTCTTTGATTATTACCAGTACACTCCTGCGGGACGTAGCTATTTCCCTCGCTCGGATGGCATGTTGGGCTGGCGCAATCTATGTTTCCGTCGCCCGTGTTATCGACGCTGTCGGCGCAGTATTCTTCGGCTCCGCAACAAATCTTGTTTTGGTAAGTATTTTCTTGAGGCATGGTTCCGTTTTCGCAGTCTGCTAAGTGTCCTTGGGCCCCGCTGATTCTTGCCACGCAGAATTCCGTCGCCTCACACTCCGATTTTAAAACGCACGCAGTGGGTAGTTTCAAAGTGGAATTTCCTTGGAATGTTACGTCTGTATTTGCGGGTAGCGCGACGTGACCGCTTCCTCTTATGTTCACTCCGTTAACGGTGTAAAGAACATTCGGATCGGAGAATTTGAAAACAGGTTCACCTGCGGAAGGTAAAGCATCATAGCAATACAAACCAAAAGGATAATTCACATAGTTAACATGTAAATGATTGGCATAATGTCCTTGAGCGATCAACCACTTAACATATTGATATGCAATTTATTATGCATATTTAAATCAATGTTGAACAGACCTCCACACCCACCGGCGTAATATCGTGGAATGCCTGCAATACCTTTGCGAGCACTGATTATCATAGTAATCATTGGGCAAGTATCTCAATACAGAAAACCAAACAACCAAAGCGGTATCTTATTTTTAAAACCGATTTCGATATCATCAGCAGCTACAAAGGCGTGATTTTCGTCCTTAATCTGACTTGCACTTTTCTGCCTTCCACCAATTTCGAAAACAGCATCACGGTTGATGATAAAATCCCCTTTTGATGGATAATTTACCTGTTCACCAACAGAGAGTTGATTATAAAAAAAGGTTTCCCGTTCGGTGCCAATATTTGATTCGGATAAGCCTAATGCGTGCGACAGATTTGTATTATCCAGGTAAATTTTATCTGGTTTTTGAAGCATTTTATTGCCCTTGCTGTCACTTCGCAGCAACTTGATCAATTGCGCATCTTCCAATAGTTGCAGGTATTTAAGAAGTGTGCGGTAGTCGGTAATTTGGATATGCTCAGAAAGCTTATGCATATTAGGCACATAAGGTACTGTTGTGCTTATAGCTCCCAGCAAGCGTTTAAGCTGTTCCTTTGCAGCGGACGAAATGGAGGCAACATAAGGCAAATCCGTATCAATGATGAGATTCAGTATTTCGCGTAAGCGGTTTTGATACACATCTTCATTTCCTGTATAAAATGGATAATAGCCATATTTCAGATAGCTCTTAAACTGAGGGATTATTTTGATCTGCTTCGTAATTGCCGATGCCAGGCTTTCGTGTTCAGTCAATATTTGCTGAAATTCAATTTGCTTATGATCGAGTAATCCCTGCATCTCCAGGTATTCTCTGAAGGAAAGCCCGTGCATCAGGTAACTGGCTTTTCGTCTGCTCAAATCACCTTTACCCTTGTATAAATGCAAGATTGAAGAACCGGAATATACCAGGTGCAATTCAGGGAATGTATCGTATACATTTTTTAGCTCAAGTGACCAGTCTGAATTTTTATGCTTGGCCGGATAGCGATGCACTTCATCCAGAAACAAATGGGTTATCCCATAATTTGTAACGCTTTCGACCAGGTCATATAGGGAGTTGTTGTAGAAATAGGGTGTATCCAGGGAGGCATAAAGGAGCTTCACCCCCTGCTCCTGCATGATTTTGGCATGCTGCAGCATTAATGTTGTTTTCCCAACTCCACGACTACCTCTGATCTCGATCAAAGGTTCGGACCAGTCAATTTTGTCCATCAAACTTCTTTTGAATCGAAGACTGGTTTTGCCAATGAGCTTATTGCTGCTTACAAATAAGGAATCCATATAGTTTGTATTGCTACTGCAAATATAGATAAATTGTGATAGATAACATTTTTTTTGCTTTTTTATTGTGATGGAATACAATGTAATAAAAGATATTGTTGTAATCTATTACAGCGGCATTTTTCAAGCGCGCAGGGGCATTTGCCTGCGCTGATGGTTTTGTGCCGAGCTTTTGGGATTTGCCGACACAAAAGGACATAATCATAGAATATCGAACACTTCAACTTGTTCAGTGCAGGTATCGATCAATTGAATTTTGAATGTTGAAATAGCTTGCGCCAGCCTATGCTTCGATTCGTTTCTTACTTGGTTGATACACTTCAAAAAGAAAAGTGGTTCCTGAAACAAAATCGTCTTTCACCTGACGCGCTATCCCGAGCAGGCACAAAGGCGGTTAGGTAGCCTGTCCGCCTTCGGCGGATGAATTGAAAAAAGCCTGCGCTTATAGTTTTGGTCCTTATGCCGAAACAAAGGACAAGAATTATGAATATTGATGTCTTAACACCCTATTTAATCCCCCGCTGCTTCTTGATCTGGTCATAGGCGGCACTCACTTCCTGGAACTTTTTCTCGGCCGAGCGGTGTACTTCTTCGCCCAAATGGCTAACCTTGTCGGGGTGATATTTGAAAGCCATATCCCGGTAGGCTTTTTTCACTTCTTCGTCAGAAGCATTGGGATCAATTTCGAGAATTTTATAGGCACTGTCAACCTCCTTCACAAACATGGCCTTAATTGAATTGAAATCAGCAGGGCTCAGTCCAAGGTATCCTCCAATGGAAGTAAGGGTCTGAAGCTCGGTAGCCGCCAACTGTCCATCCGCCAAGGCAACACCAAACAGGTAATGCATCAATTGCAAGCGCGAGGGGTAATCCATAAACTGCCTGATCTGCCCGCCCACTTCGGCCAGCCTGATTTCCTGCTTAAGTATTTCGCGAAGCATAAGCACATATTGTTCAGCCCTTTCCTTGCCAAAATTGGTCAGAAAAAAACGCTTCACGAAATCCAATTCGGCACGCTTTACCACACCATCCGCTTTCATCACAGCTGCTGTAAGGACAAGCAGGCTCACGTTGAAATCGCTCTGTTGCGTACCTTCGTGAGCATAAGTGCCTGCGCTCATATCCTCATACATCTTACCGAAGGCAAAGCCGAGCAAGGCGCCAATGGGGCCTCCAAAAGCCCAGCCGAGTGTGCCGCCTATCCATTTGGCATAGGTATTTTTGCCTTTACGTCGGCTGACAAGCTTTTCATTACCTGTGGATTTTTTGCCAGGGCTGCGGTAGAACAACAAATAAACAACCAGCATAATCAACAGGAATATTATCAGGTACTTCATGGTAAGTAGTTTTAGCTTGCAAAAGTAGCCTTTTAGATTATTTTACTTGTTGAGATGAAAAGTAAAGGCCAAATGTTTCATTGCTGTATTATTGGTGTTATGATTAATGCTGGTTAAAATATGGCTTTGTGAAACTTTGTGGCTCCTTTGTGTAGCTTTGTGACATAGCCATAACGCAAATAGAAAAGCCTATGCCAATTGCATACAAAGCAGTTCAGCTTGATCATAGCTATAGCATTGATTTATCAGTTGAAGAAAAAGTAGTAGTAGAAATAAAAACCGTCGAGGCATTTACAGCAGTTCACACAGCTCAGGCACTAACTTATTTAAGCTTTGGCAATTACAAACCAGGTTTGCTTTTAAACTTTCAAACCGCAGTACTCAAAAATG
>CALAZZ010000045.1 GCA_937926515.1 uncultured Bacteroidales bacterium
AAGAATCGGGTATTTTTGAAAGGGCTATCCCGCTTGAGCGGGATTTAGTTCAACATAGAGTAGAAGCAATTGAGAAAAACGAAAAAGTAAATGTGATTTTCTCAACACCCAATATTTTACCATTTATTTCATTCATTTTCAAAGGTGGAGAAAATTTTACCATTGAAAACTTAGATAATGAAGAATTAAAAAAAGTACATGCTGAATATCCAGACTTGATCATCTTTCTAAAAGCAGGGAAAGTTATTGAAAAACAATATGTCTATGACGAAGAAGATACGACTAAAGGAAATGCTTTTTTGAAATTACACAATGCTGGAGAAAATGCACTTCTAATTTTCACTTCTCTGTTGTTAGAAAAATTAATGATTAATACTAATTTTTCGGACTATCCCATAAATTTTATAAAATATGGATCACCATTTTATGAGCATAAAATTGACTTCATAGAATTTCCTGTTGACGGAAAATTTCCAGGAATATATTATGGGGCAAATTTAAATAAAGAAGAAAAATGAGTAAAACCCAGGGCATAACAGCAATATATAATTAATTGCGGTTTTGTTGCGGATAATCAACATTATCACCCGCATCGGCCTCGGTGCTTTTCGACAGGAAAGCACCACGCAATTAGCAACTAATCATATTTTCGAAACGTTGTGCAACATGCTGAAAAAGCCAACACGCAAATAAGCACATTTAGTTTTTGGCGACCCACAAGCCAAACACAAAAACCAAAATGTGCCTATTTTATTTGCAAATGCTCGGACAGACTAACAAGTAAACGAACGAAAAGCATATTGAAAAATGAGATAAAATAAAATTTTAGGCTATTTTAGCGACTTAATTATATGCGGACATGAACCGAATAAAGGAAGTGCTTGAAGCAAAAGGAATTAAACAAACTTGGTTGGCTGAAAAACTCGGAAAAAGTTACAACATGGTGAATGGTTATGTACAAAACCGACAACAACCGAGACTTGAAATTCTCTATGAAATTGCCAAAATATTGGATGTTGAAGTAGCAGACTTGCTTGAAAAAAGAAATAAAGAAAATGAGTGAAATATCAAAAGAGCAAGAATTGCTCAATGAAATTGACCGACTGCAAAAGCAGTTAAAAATTGCCAACAACAGGCTAAAAAAGGCAAAATACGGCTTGGTTTGGATGGAAGTGCCAGAAGCCTTTGAAGAAGATAGTGAAAACCAAATGCCTGTACTTGAAGAAGTAAAACCCAATTCTATAAGAACTGAAGACAATCAACCAACTCACATACTAATAGAAGGTGACAACTATCATGCTTTAACTTGTCTGAACTACACTCATAAAGAGAATATTGATTTAATCTATATTGATCCACCTTACAATACAGGAAAAGATGGTTTTACATATAAGGATAAAAGAATTATAGATAAGTTTCCTGATGGTACCACTGTTCCAAAAGACCATCCTTTAAGGCATAGCTATTGGCTATCCTTTATGTTTAAAAGACTAGAATTAGCTCATAAACTATTGAAACCATCAGGGAAAATTGTTATTAGTATAGATGACAACGAGTTATCTAATCTTGTTTTAATGTGTTCAGAAATTTTTGGCAGTTCTAACCAAGTGGCTATACTTCCAACAATAATGAACCTTAAAGGTAACCAAGATCAGTTTGCATTTGCTGGCACTCATGAATATACCGTGGTTTTTGCAAAGGATATAAATAAAGCTATTTTCCAAGAATTTGAATTAAGCGATGCCGAAATGGAAAAATGGGCTGAAGACGCGATTGGTTACTTTAAGAAAGGTGCACCATTAAGAGCCACGGGAGAAGAAGATAAAAGAGAAGACAGACCAGAAATGTTCTATCCAATATTGGTTGATGAAAATGACAATGTCACAACAATTACTGCAGAAGAACATTCAGGACTATTCAACAAAGAAACTAAATCATTCAATGACGAGCATCTTAAAAGCTTAATTGAAAAACATCAGAAACTTGGTTATAACGTTGTTATTCCTCATTCAGGAGATGAATATGGCAGATGGCGCTGGGGTTACTCTGAAAAGAATAAGAAGAGGTTAGATACTGATGTTATTGTATCGCGAACCAAAAATGGCATTACTTTAAATAAAAAGCAGAGACCAGAATTAAATGAAATTCCTAGTAAAAAGCCCAAAACTATTTTCTATAAACCTGAATATTCAAGTGGTAACGGAACCTCTCAAATTAAAAACATTCTAGGTTATAAGGCATTTAAAAACCCAAAACCCGTTGATCTAATTATTGATTTGATAAAAGTATCTGTAGGTATAAATGCAAGAGTTTTAGATTTTTTCGCAGGAACTGGAACAACATTGCACGCATGTTTAGAACTGAATAAATCAGGATATAACCTTCAATGTTTATTAAATACTAATAATGAAGGAGACATTTGTAAAGAGGTAACCTATCCGAGAGTTAAAAATGCTATAATTGGTTACAGAAACCTTAAAGGCAATGATATTAATGGTCTAGGAAATTCATTAAAATATTACCAAACTACTTTCGTAGGTCAAAATAATATCCTTTCAGCTTCAGATGAAGACAAAGCAACCTTAGCTCATAAAGCAGGATATTTACTTGCGATAGCAGAAAACACATTGGATGAAGTTGAAGCAACTTCTTATTATCAGTTTTTTGAGAATTCTGAAAAGACCACAGCAATATATTTTAAGGAAGAGTTGGATGAGATGGAAGCTTTCTTAGAGAAGGTAGAAGCGTTAAGCAAACCAGTTTCATTGTATTTGTTTAGTTGGGGCAATCAAAGCGATTACGAAGGAATGTTTGACCATATTCCAGCCATTACCATCAAGACAATCCCCCAACCCATATTAGAGATTTACAAGAATATTTACAATATAGTGGCGATATGAGCAAATTTAGTCCCTTAGACTTTCAGCAGAAAGCAATAGATAAGTTAACAGATGTCTTTCAAAAGTTGTGGCAGCGAACAGAACCACAAAGACATTTAGTTTTCAAATCACCTACAGGAAGTGGCAAGACCTATATGGTATCTAATTTCCTTCATGGTTTAAACGCTTTACCTAATTGGGATTACAACAAAGCAATTATTTGGATCACCTTTAGTGATACACTCGCTATGCAGAGTAAGGAAAAATTCAAGCAATATTTTGATACAAATCTTGAGAACAACTTACTCACAATTGAAGACTTTAAGCAAGGCAAACTTCACAAAAATGACATTCTATTTATAAATTGGCAAAAGCTCGTTTCCAAAACTGCGGAAAACAGAGTTTTACGGAGACCAGATGATACCGATTTTCACAAGGAGCAAGGATTCTACTTTGAAGATGTAATTGAGAACACTAAGAAAGAAGGTCGAGAAATCATAATGGTAATTGATGAAAGCCATACACACCTTTCTGAACTTGCTCAAAAAAGTGTAGTAGATGTTGCAAATCCAAAAGTGATTGTCAATGTTTCTGCAACTCCAAAAAACGTTCCCGGTATTGACGAAATAGAAGACGGAACTGCGGGCTATGTAAGTGTTAAAAGAGAAGATGTTGTTGCCGAAGGATTGATTAAAGAGAAGATTGCCGTTCAAACTAACGAAGACCTGCACAAATTTCCAGGACGAGATTTGGATGAACTTCTTATTGACCTTGCCATCCAAAAGAAAAAGGAACTTGAAGAAGAATATGAAAAACTTGAAAAAGAAATCAACCCTCTTGTACTTATTCAACTTCCAAATGATGACAGCAAATTGAAAGATGCAGGTCAAAAGACCAAAGAGCAAATTGTTCTAGACTACCTGTCCAAGAAAAAGATTGATGTCGATAATAAAGTTGCTTTGTGGTTTGACGGGAAACAGAAAAACATGGAGTTCATCACACATAATGAGAGTGATGTGGATTTTATGCTTTTCAAGCAAGCTGCGGGCACAGGATGGGATTGCCCAAGAGCCCATATTTTGATAATGTTCCGTGAAATAAGTTCAGCGACTTTCTATACTCAAACCATCGGACGAATTCTTAGAATGGCAGAACCAGACAAAAAAGATGACTACAAGGATAGTCCAGATCTTAGAACAGGTTATTTATTTACAAACTACAAACGGAACGAAATTGGTATACCTGACCAGTCTGCTAAAAATAAACCTTTTGTTTACACAGGAAAGCGTAAAGAAGGAATTTCGAATGTTGAAAACCTATACTCCGATTTTGTTTCACGTGCCGATTATGGAGATTTAGGCCAAGCGTTTAAATTTCAAATGAGTTTCTTGAAGTCTTTCAATGCATACTTCGGCATTGAAGAAAACGAGCAACTAGCATTGACGAGACCAAAGATTGAAGCCAAAGGAATTGATCTAAAACCAAAGCTGACAAATAAACTCATTGTAGATGCGGAGTTTTCAGACTACGACAAACTCAATTTAGAGTTTGCTAAAAAAGGTCGTGATGAAGAATACGAAATGTCACGCAATGATGTTGAGAAGCTTTTTAATTATTGGTGCTTCAAAATACTTTCTGAACAGACTGCAACTGAAGCTAAAGTATCCAACGTTTCCCGTTCATGGTCTCCTTTGAAATCTGCCTTGCGTGTATGGTTCAAACGAGTATTGGACGCAGATAGCAATTATTACTACCGTGTTTTCATTGCTGACATCAATAAAGAACAAGCAAGTGTTTTCAGACCTGCATTGACAAAGGCACTAAAAGACTACTTCCCAATTAAGAAAGAGTACATCGAAAAACGAAAGAAAGAAATCGAAGATCGAGAAGCTCCGCTTTTTGAAATCCAAGATAATTATTGCTACACAGAAGACTTTGCAGAGTTAACAATAGAAGAGGGGACATCAAAATTAAGTGCCGTTCAACCATTTTTTGTCCGTAAAGAATACCAAGGAAGAGAGAACGAATTGAAGTTCATCAAATACCTAGAGCTGAAAGCTGACAAATTGGAGTGGTGGTTTAAAAATGGTGAAGGAAGCAAAGAATATTACTGCCTCAAATACTTCAATACTTCAACGAAAGTAGAAAGCTTTTTTTACCCCGACTGGATTTTGAAATTCAAAGATGGACGTGTTGGAATCTTCGACACCAAAAGTGGATTTACGGCACAAAATCCAGAAGGTCGAGCTGAAGGACTTGCAAACAAAATTTTAGAACTAAATTCGGAAGGTGGCAATTACATAGGTGGACTGGTTGTTCTCGAAAACAATCAATGGTACTACTTCAATGATGATAAATACTCTTTAGAAGATGTAGTCAACAAGGTTGAAGATCCTCGTGGGAAGTATATCAAGAAATTCAATTATGTATATACACCAGGGAAACTTAATGAGAATTGGAAACTATTAGAAAAGGTATTTGAATAATGCCAACGCTCAGTTCGAATATATATCAAGCAATTCAACATTCCTCTCAGTACGGAGCAAAGTGTTCTATCTAAACCAAGTTAATTTAGCAGAGCTTAAGCGGAGCATTAACTGTAAAATATGGCCAAATATGGGTTGTTTTGAGAAGTTTTTAATCTTACTTCAGAAATAATTAACCCACGCTGGCTCTGATTTGCCATCCACTAATCAACAATAGCTTGCAACAACCCGGAAATTGACTAAAATGATTATATTTGATGCATGAGATAGGTTAATGAACGACTTAGGCGCCATCTTATCACAGGCTCAGCAATTGTTAAAAAACCGGGTAGCATTAATGTTACAGTTACGGTTTATTTTTGTGTGGGTACTGTTGAAGATGATGATTCTTCTTTCGAAAAAATTACCGATCGCAAAAACATACTAATGAGGTACGGCACTTTTACGGTTATATCAGGTATCTTAATTCAGCTTATTAGTCTATTTTTAGACCTAATTGTTTTGTCAGTTAAATAGATGTTGATCACTAAAAACAAGAAGTTATGCCTTCAAAAACAGAATCCCAAATCCGCCACGAAATGCTGATTGACTTTTTATCAAAATTTTCTCAGTATCAATCAGAGGATGGTAAACCCATGCTCAGAAAAATTCCTGATAGCCTCACAAATGATAAACTTCACAAGATTGATGCAAATTCCATCAATAAGGCCATAATCGTTTTCACTGACGTATTAAACATCTATAGCGGCTCAGCCGGTGATGTCAATCTCTACAGGCTCATGCAGGCTTACATAGGGGTACCTGAATGCCGCGAAAAAATCAATAAGTTAGTTTATGAAGCTCTTCACTTAGGAAAATAGCAAGCTCTATTATGCCATCTTTACGTCAAAACATTCTTTTTAATAAATCATGCGCGTCACATCAATGCTGGCGTCACAACGCGGAGTTGGATTTCATCATCAATTATGACATTAAGTACAGGATGCGAAGGTTGCTGGATAATGTTGATGAGGAATAATAAATGCAGGATATGAATAAAGAACAACTATATCGCTTACTGGAAGAACTGGTCGCACAGCCTACGGAAACTGAATGGGTAGAATTTAAACTAAACAGGGGCAGCATTTCCAATGAACAAATGGGCGAATACGTTTCGGCCATGAGCAATGGAGCCACTATTTCAAATCAGCCTTTTGGTTACCTTGTGTGGGGAGTGAATGATGGAACACAGGCTATAGCAGGTACTAATTTTAGCTTTGCCCTGGCAAAACAGGGCAACCAAAACCTGGAATTGTGGTTAAGGAACTTATTGCACCCCAGAATCAACATAGAGATATTCGAGTTTGATTACATTGGCCGGCACATTGTTTTAATCAGGATTCCTGCTGCAAGAGGTGAGCCCACCCACTTTCAAAAGAAAGCTTACATACGTATTGGCAGCAATAAAACGGACTTAAGAAACTTTCCGGATTATATTCGCATTATTTACAATTCACAGGAAGATTGGAGTGCAAGGATCATTGAAAATGCCACAATTGATGATTTAAACCCTGAAGCTGTTAGCCTGGCACTTGAGAAGTATAAAGAAAGAAACACCAGAAGCAGCTTTTTTGATCAAATTGACACATGGGATTTAAGGTCATTTCTCGATAAAGCAAAAGTCACCATCAAGGGCAAAATTACCAATACAGCAATTATTTTGTTAGGCAAAGAAGAATCTTCTCACTTCCTCCTTCCTTCTATGGCCGAAATAACATGGAAACTTGAAACAGAAGAAAAAGCGTATGAGCATTTTGGACCTCCCTTATTGTTAAACACCTCAAGGGTGTTGCAACAAATCAGGAATGTGAAATACAAGTTTTTCCCTGACAATGAGTTACTTTCAATTACGGTTGATAAATATGACACACGATCAATTCTGGAAGCAATGAACAATTGCATTGCTCACCAGGATTATTCTTTGAACAGCAGGATCATAGTTACAGAAAAAATTGATAAGCTCATTTTTTCGAATGCTGGCAATTTTTTTGAAGGTAGTCCAGAGGATTACACTGCCGGTGATAAAACGCCTGAACGCTACCGCAATTCTTGGTTGGCAAATGCCATGGTTAACCTTGGTATGATTGATCGCCTTGGCTATGGTATTCACACTATATACCTGGCTCAACGTAAAAGGTTCTTTCCAATGCCTGATTATCTGTTATCAGAGCGCAATAAAGTAATTCTTCAAATTTATGGCCATGCCATTGATGAAAACTACTCAAAGCTTCTTATCGAAAGAAAGGATTTGCCATTAGACAGAATTGTTCTTCTGGATAAAGTTCAGAAAAAACAAATTATAACCGAAAAAGCTGCCACAATCTTAAGAAAAGACAAACTCATTGAAGGCAGAAAGCCAAATTATTTTGTAGCTGCCTCAGTTGCGGAAGCTACTAATGACAAAGCCTCATATATTAAAAACAAGGCATTTGATAAAGCTTACTACAAAGACCTGATTGTAGAATTTATTGTAAAATACAAACATGCAAGCCGGGATGATATTGATAATCTGATAATGGATAAACTATCCGACATTCTTAATGAAACCCAAAAAAGAAATAAAATCAGAAACCTGCTTTATGAAATGTCGAAGAAGGATAAAATAATTTGTAATCAAAGTAAATCAACAGCAAAACCCATGTGGGTGCTTTCCGAAAATAAGATAGAATTAGATAGGGATTAAGATAGAACTGGCTATTATGTTTCAGTATTTCAACAAATTACAATAAGACAGTAAGATTTCTGAAGATAAGATTTAAGATAGAAGCAAGGGTGTAGGGCATGATGGCAAATGAAGAAAAAGTTGGTAGCAGAATTTTTATATTAGTTTGATAATAAGGTATTTGTTCAAAATTGAATAGAAATATGTGGGGAGTTAATCAAAAAAAAGTGTGGAGTTAATACCGAACATGGACATAAACCTGGACATGATGTCCAAGTTGTTATTATAGTAGAAAATGATGGAGATCAAGCATCACATAGGAAACCTGGAGTTATTGAAGCTGCCCAAAACAGCCTTCCTCTGCAGTCGCAAGGTTCCGGCCAGCATTGTTCTGAAATGCTACGATTGGGCTATTCAGCAGCGGGAACAGGGCAATTGTGTAATCAGTGGTTTCCACAGTCAGATTGAAAAGGATGTGTTGCATTACCTGCTCAAGGGTAAGCAACCCATCATCCTTGCACTGGCCAGGGGCCTAAAGAAAAAGCTGGAACCGGAATTAGTAAAACCACTGAACGATGGCCGATTGCTCATTATCACACCTTTTGATAAGGAAGTAAGAAAAATGACCACAGAAACTGCAACCATCAGGAACCGGATGATGATTGAATTGGCAGACAGTGTTACGGTTGGGTATACGAATCCGGCAGGATTGCTTAACAGTTGCTTGCAAAACGTAGGGCAGAAAATTAGTTATATTGATTCCTATATTAGATGAATAATGTCAAAAAAACATTAGGGAAAAAACTGAATGAAAATCAATGTGCCAACAAATAATAACCAATATACAAGCCACAACCAAGTTATTCACATTACCGCCAACTTCAATGATTGGAGAGGTAACCATGAAGAAGTATATAGACAGCTTAAAGCCACAGCAATCTACCAAAATCACATTCATGAAACAATCGAAATTATTAAATCAGTTTTAGCCTCGGTCGTGTGGCTCCTTGTAACATGGAAGATATAGATAAGCAACAAATCATCAAAATCCTGATTGATAAAGGTAATAAGGAATTTGCTAAACCTTTTGAGCCAATTAAATTTACAGGCATTCCCGAAGTAGATATTTTGCTCAATAACCTGGAATCTTATCCTCATATCTTTGTTTTGGCTTGTGTAATGGATCGTCAAATAAAGGCCGAGCGTGCCTGGCAAATCCCTTATTTGGTTGGTAAAGAAATTGGCAGTTTTGAGTTTAATGATTTTAATTTACTACAAGAGGATTACCTCATTGGTCTCTTTATTCGCCTGAAACTTCATCGGTTCAATGAAACCATGGCAAAATCTTTCTATTTGGCTGTAGAACTCATTGATAAGAAATATGGTGGTAACGCCTCCCTGATATGGCAAAACAATCCAAAAAGCGCCACCGTAGTCAGTCGTTTTCTTGAATTTAAAGGTGTTGGGGTTAAAATCGCCACCATGGCAGCGAACATACTTGCCAGGAATTATAAAATTCCCATGTCTGACCGGTTGTGCCTTGATATCTCGCCTGATGTTCAGGTTAATAGAGTTTTCACAAGGCTAGGGATTATACCTTTGAAAGCAACGGTCGATCAACTCATTTACGCTGCTCGCGAGATGAACCCGGATTACCCGGGCATTTTTGACCTTTCAGCCTGGGAGATTGGCAGACAATGGTGTAGGCCAAACCAACCTTTGTGTGAGGAATGCTACCTTAATGCTGTTTGCCCAAAACAATTCACTTGATTAAATTCGTGCTTTCTTTATAAAGAACAAATAACTTCCAACATAAACCACTCATGGCACACGAACAGGATTTCCCGTTTAACGAATCTACACTTATTGACAAGTTAAGCCTGGTAAACGGTCAGCAATTTATTGACTTCTTCTTCGATGCATGGAATGGCTCATTCCATGCCTGAATTCGTACCGCACCGTATCTGCACACTATGCCTTACCCCTGGCATTGTTGTAGATTGGAAAGAGAAACGCCTAACAATACTGGTGATTTGAAACAATTACACTGTAATCAATTAAAGCCTGGAATGCATTCATCCCTTTATTTAGCATGCTACCAGGCGCGTAATAGTGTTTTACCTCCCCCACTCCATCTTAAAACAACTGTTTCAGAGCCCCTTAACGACAGTTAAGATGCAATCTTCCTGCGCACTGCACAACAAGATAACCAGTACTGAGCAGGGAGCTGATTAATTAAGCAGCATAAACGAATCGCTTTATGAGCATAAACGTGTCGCTTAATGAGCATAAAAGAGTCGTCAAATGAGCAGTAAAGATTTTGGCTTAGCTGCATCATGTTTTTTGAGGCTGTATGGTTTGCTCAAACAGGGTCAAATCGTCTGCTTTTCGCCAACCACTCTCCTATTTGCATATACCGGCCAATATGTGCCAGCTAAACCGGAGTATTTGTGCCAGTGTAAA
>CALAZZ010000046.1 GCA_937926515.1 uncultured Bacteroidales bacterium
GATTGATGATAACGGAACAACCAAAGCCTGGTCTTTTCTTTCCGTTTTAAGAAAAGTTTCAAGGAACATTCCAGGCATTAATTTTCCATTGTTTTGAGCTGAAAAAGACACAGGTATTCGTGTTGTATTTTCGTTCACAAAAGCAGTAGTGGATATTGCCTTCCCGTTGATTTCCTTCAGTGTTATGATCTCTTTCCCGTCTGAAAAAGAAAAGTTTGCATCGAAAATACCATTTACCTTTTGGTAGTCGGATTGATTTACATAAGCTTCAATTAACAATTCGTTATCGTTGCAAATATTCATGATTACTGAGCTTTTATCTATAAACTGTCCATTTCTTACATTAATGCTGCTGACAAACCCCTCAATGGGTGATATCACTTTAAGCCCAATCTGCGATATTTGGTTTGCCATTTGGTAATAGCGCAAGGAATCAAGCTTGTACTGAGATTCAATTTGCAGAAAATCCTTTTGTGATACCACATGATTCTCGACCAAAGGTTTAGTACGGTCATAATCCGCTTTACTTTTTTCAAAATCAATTCTGGATTCTGCTAATCTTACATTTAAATTATTTTCGATTCCTGAACTTGCAATCACTGCCAAAAGTTCACCTTTACTAACCGATTGTCCGAGTACTGCAATTAGAATTGCTTGTCCTTCAATTTGAGCGTTTAAAGCAACTGAAGATTGAGGTTGCCCTTTTACCCTGGCTGAAGTATGAATAACCGAATAGAATGGCTGCACTGATACTTCCTGAGTAGCAAATTCTGTTTTCCATGCCTGTTCTTTGAAATACATGATATCATCTGTTTTTACTGGCTCTGGTTTTGCATGGGCAGCTTCATCGGCATTAGCGAAAACCTGTATTTCGGGAATTACAAACCTTATATTTCCTGATGGGCATGCCAATTCAAACAGCATTTTATAAATGCCGTCCTCTTTTGGTTGCAATGCAGGGCGAAAAATACCTGGTGAGGAAGGAGCGTCTACACTATGTCGTATTCCTTTATTGCCTTTAATAATACTTACTGTAAATTTACCTTCCAGCACCGGTTTGTATGTGTTTAACTCCGTTAAGTGAGCAGCAAAGGCACTTGTTTGCCCGACGGCCATTGCCGGAAACTCCACGAACAATTCATAATCGTCTGAAAATAAGGTATAGCTTATGGTAACCTCTTCATGTTTATGGTCATCATGTGCTCCGTGACCTCCAATTATATCATGGCTATGGCCACCTTTGTTGTGGGCGTTATTGCAACCAGTATACAGGCTGGTCAAAGCAATAATTGATAAATATAATAATGTCTTCATTTTTGATTGTTTTCTAAATTTTAATAAACGAAATGTGAAGCAATCCTTTTTATTTCCAATTAGATTGCTTCACTTCGATCAAATCGACTGATTATTTAATGTACATGATCGTGGTCGTGATCATGTTTGTGATCATGCTTGTTAAGTTCTTCCGTTGTGGAATTACTGGTGCTGTCACCAACAACAAACTCTTCTTGTGCGGCATGCTCATGATCATGTGTATGGGTTTCGGGGCCATGCTCATGTCCGTGGTCATTTGTTTTTGATGTTTCTGAACCACAAGATGCAGCCATTAATACTACATAAAAGAATATCAATAAATACATAATTCGCTTCATAAATGATAGATTTTGGTATTCTCCCGAAAGTGAATTGGATTAAAAAAATGATTGATTACCTTTAATTCAGGCAATAGAAGGAGGAGCCCGTAGGCCAATGGCCCCGGGTTCGAAGAAGCTTGCTATAAGAAAAGGCTTATTTGTGAAACGGATAAAATCCAGTTCGGGTGGTTCTGTCAATGAGGGATCAAAAAAAGATGTCACAACTTTAAACAAATAGAAGCTGGAAACAGGATTGCTTACTGTGTTTATCATCAAATAAACAAAATCATTATTTGGTGAAATATGATTATGAAAAGGAAAAGCACTGTTGCGTTCCTTTCCCGAATCTTTTGCATGATTGTGTTCTTGGTGGTCAGCACCATGATGATGGTGGTTGTCTGATTTGTGACTTGAGGTGTGTTCATTACGATTGTGAAAACCTGAGGATTTATCCAGATCGGGGTCGTGATGATGATGCGGAATCATCTCATGACTCAATATTACCATAAATGACAGTAATAATGATATGGCATAAATCTTATTTTTCACAAATGCAAAAATATGAATTTAAATCTTTATGATATAACAATAAGACTATAAGTGGGTTCATGCTGCTTGGGCAATATTGTACGCATTCGCAAAGCGTTGGTTCTTTTTTTCTTTTACAGGTAGGCACTTTAAGCTCTGAACTGGAGTCCGTTTAGTTGCGGCCACCCATGTTCACGGTTTTCAGCACTTTTTCTGATTGCCTCTTGACCCGGCTATTTTTTAATCAACTTCTCATGATGTATCCATCCCTTGTCTTCTACTATAAGGATATACAGTCCTTTTGGAAGGGAATCAAGATTTAGTATTGTTTCATCATTAGAAATTTTACCCTTAGCTACTGTGTTTCCAAGAGTGTTGTAAAGTTTGTAAACTGCTGCAGATGAAATTGGCCTGTAAAATAGGGTAATGATTTTGTTTGCAGGATTGGGATAGATACGGACTTTCTCCCGAAGATCGTTATCAGTCAAAAACATGGTGCCGCCCACATCAAACTCCGTTACAACTTGACTTCCAAAGCTTGAGCCACTTATAATTTGAATGTCCGAACCGTAATATAAAACAAAGAAACCTGGTACTTGAAGCCCGTCACCTGCTTCATCATAAATACTAAACTCATAACAGCCATTGTTTTCCAGAATCATCGTTTCGCTAATGGTAGCCAATGGGGTGTCGTAAGGCCCACCACTGTAATAAATGGTTCCGTCAACATCAGTGAGTTCCCAAGTTATTTCTTCCGGGTTTTGATCAAGACGCATGAACAGTTTAATTTCATTTGGTGTTTCAATAGCTCTATCAATAGTTACTGAATAACTATTATTCAGTGGTAACTGATCGTCAGTCCCGTTAATACTATCAAGAGTTACTTCCAATACATTTTGAGCCAATACCTCAAAGCTTAGTTCAGGAAGCTCAAGCCACATGTCACCACTGGGTGGTATGTTGCCTGTCCATTTCGTATTAAGTAATTGAAGATTATTTATATAAGCATTGATATCCATCATGCTGATGGTATCAAGACCATAGTTTCGGACATGAATCATGGGACTGACTTTACCCGTGCAACTTGCCTTCGGCAACCCAATAATCTCCTCTAGTCCGGCATCAATTGTAAGGGTTTCATGAAACAAGATGGTGCTCAGGTTAAGCCTGGTGATCTCTGCATGATAAGCCGTATCAAGGTGATCAACCACATCGTTGATGCTATGATACCAGGGATAGAATTCAGGTGTAAAATTTTCCATAAACCAAATCCCCCGGAAACCATTATTGTAAAAGTATGTCAGATCGGCAAAAGTCCCGAATTCAGGAAAAATATAATTGAGGCTGGTATAATTTTCAATCGCATGCAAGGCCAGACTTACAATTCGCTCAGAAGCGTTATTATGAATCAAACTAACAGTCCAGGTTCCGTTGTTCCAGGCAATCATATCGTTGTTGATCACCATACCAATGTCACGGTTGTCATCGGCAGCTTTGTCTGCATAATGCTTGGCACCCGAATCGCCTGTATGCATAAGTTCTTCAGCTGCGGTAGCAAGGAATACAATGGTTTGCAAAGGGTCATACCCTTCCAGCATAATTACTCTGGCGCATTCCATAATGGCAGCCACACCGGAAGCATTGTCATTGGCGCCAGGGGCTAATACTATGGGATCACCGCCATTTGCATCAACATAACTGTCGTAATGACCCATCAATAGCAACTCTCTTTCAGGAAAGGTAGTGCCTGGAATTCGGGCCTCGATATTGTACTGCCAGGTAGTTGTGTCGTAAAATGAGTTATATGTTTCAAAGGAGTCAAGCTTTACCTCGGGCACACCAAAGGATAAAAACTTATCCATGATCCAGGTGGCTACTTCCTTCCTGTTGGGAGCAAACATAAATCGTGTTTCAAAATCCTGAAGGCCTTGCATATAATTCAGAAGGGAATCGCTGTTCACCTTTGAAAGGGTTTCAACAATGACAGGATTAGGGGCCTGCCGCTTATTTGCTGAGCCTGAAGCTGCTGTCAATATTGCTAACAGCATCATAATGTAAGTACTAAGGGGTTTCATTTTGATTATGGTTTTAAATACTAAGATACGTTTATTTTTTTCTTATGAAACATGCATCCTAATTTAACATCCGGTTATATCTGATATGTAGTTGGTATATTATAGTATAAGGTAGGGGATTGATTTATATTCCTCATGAAATACCTGCTTGGTATTACCAATAGCTGGTAGAAATATTGAGCCAATAAAAACTTCGCGAAGGAATTGGGCATGTCAAAAACGATGGTGCTCCAATTGTAAACTGTAACCAGACAAAGTGTTATGATAACGATGTGGTGATTTTATTCTTGCCTTGGTAGAGCCTGAATAAAAGTATACAATAGGGGCAAAGGATTATGTGTCACTAGCGATAATAACTATGTGTAAAGGCACGCACGGGTTAGCGCTAATCTATTGTTTGTCATTAGTTTAAAACTACACCAATGTAAAGAAGACCTGTATCTCTGTTCAGTAATCAGAAAAAAACCGGTCTTTAAAACCGGCAATCTACTCCTTAACCTAAAGGATCAACATGGCATCGCCATAGGTGAAGAAACGGTATTTTTCGGCCACCGCAATCTTATAGGCTTTCATTAAAAAGTCATACCCGGCAAAGGCAGCGGTAAGCATCATCATAGGTGACTTAGGCAAGTGAAAGTTGGTGATCAATGCATCAGCCAGATTGAATTCATAAGGTGGAAAAATGAACTTATTGGTCCATTGATTTATAGGGATAACCTTACCGTTGATATTCACAGCTGTTTCGAGTGCTTTCATGGTGGTTGTTCCAACAGATACGACGCTGCTTCGTCTGCTCTTTGCTGCATTGATGATTTCGGCATTGGCTTCGTCGATGATCATCTCCTCTGAATCCATTTTATGTTTGGTCAGGTCTTCCACCTCAATGTTCCGGAAGTTACCCATTCCTGCATGCAGTGTGATTTCAGCAAAAGTTACACCAATCAGCTCAAGCCGTTTCATCAGCTCACGGCTGAAGTGCATACCGGCTGTGGGAGCTGCAATGGCT
This sequence comes from uncultured Bacteroidales bacterium, assembly GCA_937926515.1. GTDB lineage: Bacteria > Bacteroidota > Bacteroidia > Bacteroidales > F082 > CALAZZ01. The sequence continues at coordinate 5,244 of CALAZZ010000046.1, forward strand.
CCCTCATGCTTTGCAAAAATGGTTTGATAACGCTCTGCATCTTCGGGTTCAATGGGCCGGTCATGAATCTTGGGTAGAGGCGTTTTACCCAGTGTTTGAATGGTTTTTTTGAACTCTTCGTAGGGGCCGTCAAACAAAAACCTGAGCGTGCGGCCTCGAGAAGTGGTGTTATCAATTACTTCAGCCACCAGTGACTCATCTTCGCCAAAATAAAGTTTGTTTCCAATCCTGATTTTGCGTGCAGGATCAACCAAAACATCCCAAAGACGACTTTCGCGGTTGAGTTCGCGCAAAAGAAAGACTTCAATCTTGGCACCAGTTTTCTCCTTTTCGCCATAAAGACGGGCGGGAAAAACTTTGGTGTTATTTAACACAAAAACATCCCCATCTTTGAAATACTCAAGTATATCCTTGAATATCAAGTGTTCGATGGTTTGATCTTTGCGGTTAATTACCATCAAACGTGATTCGTCACGATTTTTCGATGGATGGCTTGCAATAAGGTTTTGTGGTAAATTAAACCGGAATTGCGATAATTTCATTAGCGTTCCTTTTAATAACTAATAATTTCTGATGTCTGAAAAGGCCAATGTTGTAGTCAGGCATTGTGATTTTGAGGATTGCAAAGGTAATCCAATATCGTGCCGAAGTCAAGTATTTACATATTCAATTGTTTAAAATTCACAAATAAATTATAGAGGGCTGTTTTTGATCGGGTTATAATTTTCTTAAAAGGTCAAAGGCTTACCAATATCATATTCTGAAAATCACTTCATATGATGATATGGTCCTATCAGGAGATGATAATATCTGTCTGATGCTTAAGCGGTTTGGATGATCAGTTCCTTAACCTGCTCAATGGAAAGGGCATCTTGCACATCAAACTCACCTATTTTTGTTCTTCTGAGCTTAGTCAGGCAAGCCCCGTTATTGACCGCCTTGCCAAAATCATGTACAAGGCTACGGATATAGGTTCCTTTTGAGCAATTAACTAAAAATTCGATCTCCGGCAGATGGATCGCAGTGAATTCAAATTTATGGATATGAACCTGCCGGGGTTCCAGCGCAACAGGCCTTTCCTTGCGGGCGTATTCAAAGGCACGCTTACCTCCTATTTTAACGGCAGAGAATGTGGGGGGCAGTTGCATCAAATTGCCTGAAAACTTAATTCTAGCCTGTTCTAAAATTTCTATTGTGAGGTGCTCAGTAGGCCAATATGTATCTGCTTCCGTTTCAAGATCATAGGAGGGTGTTGTCATCCCCATACGCATGGTTCCTGTATAGGTTTTATCCTGATCCTGAAAATCCTGAATCCGTTTTGTCAAAGCTCCTGTACAGACCAGTAACAACCCGTCAGCCAAGGGGTCAAGCGTACCGGCATGGCCCACCTTGAGCTTATTGATCTTATGGTAGCGTTTCAACAATGAACGCAGATAATTCACCACATCAAATGAAGTCCATTTAACCGGTTTGTCTATCAGTAACAATTCTCCCTCTTCAAAATGAAAACCTTGTTTGTGATCCTGCATTATGGTTTGAATAGCATTAAAATTTTCTATTTTCTCAGAGCAGTAAAATTGCCACCATGCCAATAATGAAACAATAAATGGCAAAAAAGATCAATCTGCCGCGCTTCACAATGCTTATCATCCATTTGCATGCAAATAAACCTGAAACAAAGGCTGCAATAAAACCAACCAATATGGCGGTGATGCCTACACCGGAATTATTCGTCATCTCACCCGATAACACATCAAGCAGGTTGGCACCGATGATAGGGATCAACACCATCAGGAATGAAAATCGAGCAATGTTTTCACGCTGTGTTCCTAACATCAGGCCCGTACTGATCGTAGCGCCTGACCGGGAAATACCAGGCAAAACTGCAAAAGCCTGGGCGATACCAATGATAAAAGCGTCAGAGAAGTTGATCTTTCGGTTAAAAGTTCTTTTTAAGTAGGTAAAACTCAGCAGAACAGCTGTAATAATAAGCATAAAGCCTACAAAGCGAATATTACCACTATAGAATGACTCGACATAATCCTTGAAAAAAAAGCCAACGATAAGTACAGGTATCATAGATACGCCTATGCGGCTAACAAACTGCCACGAATCATTCCATTTCAATTCGAATAATCCCTTGATGACCTTCAGCAAATCGCTCCGAAATACAACAATGGTACTAAGTACTGTTGCTCCATGTACCGCAACTGTGAACGCAAGACTACGCTCTGCATCAACACCAAGCAGGTACTTACCCAATTCAAGATGACCGCTGCTGCTAACAGGTAAAAACTCAGTGAGGCCTTGTAAAAGACCAAGTATCAAGGCTTCAATCCAACTCATCATCTAATTAGTTGAAAAACACGTGGAAAATTAATCAACAGATCTTTTCATAATGGCATAAATCTCAATGCCATACCCAATGAGCACCAGCAAGGGGGCAAGTGTCCATCGTTGGAAGTTGAAAACTTTATCGCTATACACATTTGGATCATCGGAGCCCCCGCCAATCATCAAAATAAACCCGATTGCAATGAAAACAAGGCCGATAAGTACCCATTTATAATTGTCGCGTGTAAAGGCAAATGCATCAGAACCCGGTTTGGGTTTCGGTTGTACTTTCTTTTGGGTTTTTTGTGTTGTTTTCATGATTCTTATTAAATTTTTGCCAAAAATAAGGTAAATAAATATTTATATCACGCGAATAACTTATCTGTTTTGGCACTCAAGTATTTACCAATAGCCAGATGGGTTGAAATTCCTGCTATGATGATCCCAAGCACCAAGACCATTACAAAAAGCAGCAACACCAATTGCACATCTTGCAAAAGTACCAATTCAGGTATGTTTTGTATGGCAAGATAAAGAACCCCGGTTAGCAGAAGCAATGCCAGCACAGCACCAATAATACCCTGCAAAATGCCTGTCCAAACAAAAGGCCGCCTTATAAAACCAGCTGTAGCTCCAACCAATTGCATACTTCTGATCAAAAACCGGCGAGAATAAATAGATAGACGAATGGTGTTGTTGATGAGTGCAACAGAAATAATCAACAGCAACACACTGAATCCCAGTAGAAACAAACTGATCCTATGTAGGTTATGGTTGATCAGGTGTACCAGCGACCTTTGATAAAAGACCTCTTTTACACCAGCATATTCGAGTAGGTCAGTTTCGATCTTCATAATGCTGTCGTTATTGGCCCATGCTGCCTTGAACCGGACATCAATGGAAGGCAAGAGCGGATTTTCCTCTTCTCCAAGCCAAAGAATGAAATCCTCACCCAAATCACGGGTAAGTCTTCTGGTTGCTTCCTCTCGTGTGATATATTCCGTTGATTTTACGGCAGGTGAAGCATCCAGCAATTTCTGAAGTTGAATGATGCCGGCTTCACGAACATTTTCCTGCATGATGATCTCAAACCCAATGTTTTCCTTGATGTGGTCCGAGAGCTTTTGTGTGTGCAGCACTATTAGTCCCAACAAACCCAACATAAATAAAACCAGGGTGATGCTAATAACCGAAGTAAAATATGAGCTTGTGAGCTGCCGTTTGGTATGTTTTTCGTCAATTGCAACCATAAGTTGCAAAATTAGCTAATTTATTAAGCCATATCAGAATTACCTGACACAACTTAAGTCATTTTTACTGTCGAAAGACCAATTTAATTAGCTTAAGAATTCGGTATTTGATGATGCGTAATTGTGTATTTTTGCATAAATCATTTACTTATTTCTACTTTGAAAATTATGAACTTAATGATGCTTATTTTTTCCGAAACAATCTAAATTAAATTTGACATGACATCAAAATTAAAGGACAAGATTGATCCCGGTGTTGCCTCCGGTGATGATCTCCAAACAATTTTTCAATTTGCCAAAACTGAACAATGGGCCATGCCCGCAGTAAATGTGGTAGGAACCAATTCGGTCAATGCCACCCTGGAAGCGGCACGCAGTGTGAATTCACCAGTAATTATTCAGTTTTCAAATGGTGGTGCGTCTTTTTATGCAGGCAAAAGCCTGTCAAATGACAATGAGCAGGCAGCTGTAGCAGGTGCGGTATCAGGTGCATTGCATATTCATCAGATTGCTGCTATGTATGGAATACCCGTCATTCTTCATACTGATCATGCGGCCAAGAAGCTCTTACCCTGGATAGATGGATTATTAGATGCAGGTGAAATATATTTCAAAAAGCATGGTAAACCGCTATTCAGTTCACATATGCTTGATCTGTCAGAAGAACCACTTGAAGAAAACCTTGAAATTTGTAAGCGTTACCTCGAGCGTATGTCGAAAATGGGCATGACACTTGAAATTGAACTCGGTATCACTGGTGGCGAGGAGGATGGTGTTGACAATACAGGTGTTGACAGTTCGAGGTTATATACCCAGCCCGAAGAGGTGGCTCGTGCCTATGAGGTGCTGATGCAGGTAAGTGAAAGATTTACGGTAGCTGCTGCATTTGGAAATGTGCATGGTGTATATAAGCCCGGCAATGTTCGACTAGAGCCTGTCATCCTGAAAAATTCCCAACAATATATTCAAAATAAATTTGGAACAGGCCCCAATCCTGTAAATTTTGTATTTCATGGCGGTTCCGGATCCGAACCGGTTCAAATACGTGAGGCACTTACATATGGTGTGGTAAAAATGAATATTGATACCGATACCCAATGGGCATATTGGGATGGTGTGCGGCAGTTTGAGAAAAAGAACCATGGTTACCTGCAAGGGCAAATCGGCAATCCGGAGGGTGATGATAAACCTAATAAAAAATATTATGATCCACGTAAGTGGCTGCGCGAAGGTGAAGTAGCAATGGTTAACAGGCTAAAGATCGCTTTCGATGATCTGAATTGTATGAACCGATATGCTTAAAAGATCATCTCATTGAAATGATAGCCTAATAGGACAATTGTCAGTTTTTTTACCTGGATATACCTGCAATCACATTACGGGCGTGGATGCAAAGTACCGGAATTGGTGATTGATTGATCATTTGCTGCGCATAGGGCCCCAGCCATAAATTCGATGCCTTACGTTCCTGTTCATCCATGATGCTGATCAGGTTGGCATTTATTTTTGTGGCATAATCAATGGTTGATTCTGTTATGTTTTCTGCTTCTATTTTTTCATTTATATACTTAACCTGATTTTCATCCAAATAGCGTTCCACTTGTTTCACATAGTCATCCACCCGGCGCCGGACTTCTTTTATACGCGTAGTATATACCGCCAACACATGAATTTCAGCATCAAAATATTTGCAGATAAGTGCTGTGATTGGAACTTTTTGCCTTGTTTCAAGAGTGCTGTCAATAGGGAGTACGATCCTTTCAATGGAGCGACTGATATCAACCCCTCCACGAATGGTAATAATGGGCCTCTCGGAAGCGGATACAACCTTGTAGGCGTTGCTCCCTACCCAAAATGCCTCAAATCCGGATGCGCCATGCGTACCAATAACGATTAGGAAAGAGTCTATTTCATTGGAAAGTTTTACAATTTCTTCATATACTTTACCTGTTCGTATCTGAAAGGTAATTTCATTGTTTTTCAATAAGGGATTATATTGATCAACAAGTTGCTTGAAGCGCTTATTTACTTCTTCGAGGAGGTTCTCTCTGTCAAATGGATAAATAATTTTACTTTGATCGGGTTTGTTTACCCATACCATAACGATATCAGCATCTGCTTTTTCAGCAATACTTACAGCATGCTCGAGCGCATTGATGGCACAATCTGAAAAATCAATGCCTACCAGTATTTTCTTTTTCATAAATCATGTTGTTGGTTGTCAAAATATTTAAGTTGGGGTAAACGAATCTTATCCTTAATTACAAAAGCCTGGCTGTATTGCCTTGAAATACGTTTCAACTGTCCTTCAGCTTCGAGACGGCTGCGAAAATCTCCCACCCTTACACGGTAATAGGGTTGCCTGTAGATAAGGTATGCCTGTAAATGTGGAAAATCTTCATTAAATTCCTCAATTACCAATTCTGCCCTTTCAACGGCATCATTGCCTGATTCCATGAATATCTGAATCCGATATCCCTCCAAAAATCCTTCATCGCGCTCCACCAATTGTTTATTCAAATTGCGGTGCAGCTGCAATAAACTATCGATTCGCGGATCCTGAATCAAGTGCAAATGTCCTTGTTGCTGTGCTGATAATTTCAAGGTTGAAATCAAAAACAGCATGGGTATAAAAGCCAGGACCATTTGCTTCGCTCTCATTATTACTTATTTTGATTGGAGACTTAGTACTGGTAATAACGAATTATTGATCAATTGTTGTGCATAAGGACCTAAAAACTTGCTGGCAGTAGTTGTTGTTTGTTCAGTCATGATCGAAATCATATCGGCCCTCACCTCATTGGCATAGGCCAACACGCTACTCACAATTTGATCCACTTCCATTTCTCTTGTCCTATACTTGATCCCTTTCTCATCAAAACAAGCCATCGCTTTTTCAGCATGTGATTTCATTCGATTTCTGATCACTGTTAGGTTTGAGGTGTAAAGTATCAGCAAGTGTATTTCAGCATTGAAATAGGTTGCCAGTTTGCATGCAAAAGGCAGCTTATGATGGGTTTCGGCAGTGCTGTCAAGCGGCAAAAGAATGCGGTTAATTCCATTGTCAAAATTGTATTCGCTTCGGATGGTAATGACAGGACAAGGAGAACAAGTTACGATGCGATAGGCATTGCTTCCGATCCAATATTGTTCAAACCCACTGACGCCATGAGTGCCTGCAAAAACAAGATCAGCCTCAGTTTTCCTTGCGACCATTGCAATTTCGTTGTAAACCTTACCTTTACGCAGGACCACATCAAGGTTTCCATTTTTCATTAACGGCTGGTACTTGTAGATAATATCATCAAAATACTTCTTGGTCTCAATACGCAAATCCTGTTGAATATTGAGTTCATTATCGGGTGTGCTGGTGTTATCCACCCACACCAGATTCAGATTGGCACCGGTTTTATTTGCAAACAACAATGCATAATCCAGTGCTTTATGTGCATTTTTAGAAAAATCGAAAGCAACCAGAATCTGTTTCATGTTCATAGAATTAATCACATAATAAGCTGAAGCACAAATAAAGCCCAAATAAAACAACTAAATCGGGTATGAATATTCAGCATTTCATGCGTTGCTAATTTAAAGAAAAAAGAAGATATACCAGACTGTTATTTAAAAAAACAGGCTATTGTGGCATATTTCGTAATTTTGTCATAAGAATCCGATCCAACATATGAATGATAATCTTGACCCTTACGGCACACAACTGACAAAAGCAGAGCGCGAAATCGAAAAAGTGCTTCGCCCGGATGCCTTCAGCAGTTTTGCCGGACAGGACAAAGTAGTTGAGAACCTGAGGGTTTTTGTTAAGGCTGCTTCGCAACGAGGCGAAGCACTTGACCATGTGTTGCTTCACGGTCCACCAGGACTGGGTAAGACCACGCTCTCCCACATCATTGCCAATGAGTTGGGAGTGAATATTAAGACCACCTCAGGCCCGGTGCTTGATAAGCCCGGTGATCTTGCCGGATTGCTTACAGGCCTGGAAGATAATGATGTGCTGTTCATTGATGAAATTCATAGATTAAGCCCGGTTGTGGAGGAATACCTCTATTCAGCAATGGAAGACTACAAGATTGATATCATGATTGAGTCAGGTCCCAATGCACGCAGTGTGCAAATCACACTTAACCCTTTTACCCTCATAGGAGCCACAACAAGAAGCGGGTTACTTACCTCACCCCTGCGCTCCCGTTTTGGGATCAATGCCCGTTTAAATTATTATACAGTTGATGTGCTCGCAGGAATTATTAAGCGTTCGGCTTCTATACTGCAAGTGCCAATCAACGACGAGGCTTCAATGGAAATCTCACGCCGAAGCCGTGGAACACCACGCATAGCAAACCTTCTCCTAAGACGAGTTCGTGATTTCGCTCAAATAAAAGGAAATGGAAAAATAGATATGGATATTTCACGCTTCGCCCTGGCCGCGCTCAACGTGGATCAGTATGGTCTGGACGAAATGGACAATCGCATTTTGAATACTATTATCGACAAGTTTAAGGGCGGCCCGGTAGGTATTACGACCATTGCCACAGCGGTTGGTGAAGAAGCTGGTACCATTGAAGAGGTTTATGAGCCTTTTCTGATTCAGGAAGGCTATCTGATGCGTACACCACGTGGCAGGGAAGCAACCGAATTGGCTTACAAACACCTCGGCAAAATCAAAAATCCCCGCCAGGCAGACCTGTTTGGGGAATAATCTTTTTACCCATGCAGCACCAGGCAGCAAAACAATCCAAACTGGCCACATACATCATTCAAAAAGCCAATGAACTTGGTTTTGACGATTGCGGTATTTCGCCGGCAACATTTCTTCGGGATGATGCTGAAAAAATGGAGAAATGGCTGAATGAAGGAATGAATAGCGAAATGTCATATTTGGAGCGTAACCGGGATAAACGATATGATCCCCGATTGCTTGTTGAGAACACCAAAAGCATCGTGACAGTACTGTATAATTATTATCCTGCTGAAAAACTAAACACCGAAAACAATTATAAAATATCCAAATACGCCTATGGCAAAGATTATCATATCATTATAAGGAAACTGCTTAAGGAACTCGTAGCTCAAATATTATTGCAAACCGGAAAGATAGAAACCAGGATTTTTACTGATTCAGCTCCAATACTTGACAGGGCATGGGCAAAACGAAGCGGTTTGGGATTTATTGGCAAAAACACTTGTTTGATCCACCCTCGCAAGGGATCTTATTTTTTTATCGGACACATCTTCATGCCCATTGCTGTTGATTTCGAAGCTGAGCCGGTTACTGAATATTGCGGAACCTGCACCAGGTGTATAGATGCTTGTCCAACAGGGGCTTTGATTGCACCACATCAGCTTGATTCCCGAAAATGTATTTCCTATTTGACCATTGAGCATAGAAATAATTTGCCGGAAGATTTGAAACATCAGTTTAAGAACTGGATTTTCGGATGTGATATTTGCCAGGATGTGTGTCCCTGGAATCGTTTTTCCAGGCCACATAATCAACCTCTTTTCCAGTTATCGGAAGCCTTAAAGAATATGAGCAAACCGGATTGGGAAAGCATGGAAAAGCCATTATTTGATCAGCTTTTTAAACAATCGGCTGTTAAAAGAACAAAATTTGAAGGCCTAAAACGTAACATTCAATTCTTAAAGCATTCTAATTCAAATATCTAATTTTTTTAAAAAACTAAATATGGCACAGACACCTACAAAACAGATACCCCTTGGATTTACTGCTCCTGAATTTCGACTGCCCGATGTAATCACGGGCAAATTAGTGCAGTACAGCGACATTAGAGGAAGAAAGGGTACATTGGTTATGTTTATTTGCAATCATTGCCCCTATGTGAAGCATGTGATAGAGGAGCTGGTCAAGATAGGGCATGAATACATGCCAAAAGGCATTGGAATGGTGGCAATAAATTCAAATGATGTGATGAACTATCCTGAGGACTCACCTGAAAAAATGATTTTATTTGCACAAAAACATAAGTTCCCTTTTCCTTACCTCTTCGATGAATCACAGCAAGTTGCAAAAAAATATGAGGCTGCCTGCACCCCGGACTTCAACCTGTTCGATGCAGACAACAAATGCGTGTACAGGGGGCAGCTTGACAGCAGCAGGCCAGGTAATCAGGTGCAGGTAACAGGTGGGCACATGCGCGAAGCCCTAGACCTGGTTTTAAAAGGGAAGTCAGTCCCGGAAGATCAAATACCTTCAGTGGGCTGCAACATCAAATGGAAGGTCTAAAAGCCTACAACTGGTAATAAAACGACAGCAAAAAAGCATCATTGAAGGCACCATATTGCTTTCGGCTATAGCGCCTTACATTGCCTTCCACCTGATTGGTACGTATGGAGTTAATGGAGTTTACTGTGCGCAAACTTAGCGCTAGCTTTTCGGTCAAGTCATATTTGATCCCGAAAACTGAGTTCAGCGTCATCCTTTTCCACACATCATTATCAACAATTTGGTAATCAACCTCCTCATGGTGATGCATCAGGAAGTCGAACGAGATGCCTGCTTCAAAACGAATATGAGCAATCCTGTATTGATATACAAAGGGCAATTCAACATAATTAAGGCGCAGCAAATATTGATTCAACTCATCCTCCTCAGGGTTTTGCTTATTACGTGCTCCCTTCTGAAAAAAGGCAAGCTCCATCTGTAGATGGCTGAATTCGCCAATTGCAAGGTTTACGTAAAAACCACCCTGTAAGCCGGCTTTATTGAAACCTCCTGATCGATCACCTGCAACAGTGGTGGCTGCAGCTCCAGCCATGACCCCACCTGTGAACTGTTGAGAAAAGGTCGTGGTTGAAATAATGATTACAGAAATTAATAAAGAAATTCGTTGCTTCATAGTACAAATAGTCTTTGTCAAAAATAACCAAATATTGACTGGTTTTTCAATAAAATAAACTTATAGGAAATATTTAATGCTGCTTTGATCGCACCGCAAGCATACCAATTTCACTTCAGAGCTCTATGTGATCAAATACCAGGGGGAAAGATTAATTGTTGGTGCAAATTATTGATCTAACCACTGTTGCTGTTAATTAACCAACAATTTTGTTATTTTTACAGCATATAAAACAGTTAGTTTTGCCGTTGCCACCTGCAATATCGCCCGATACGGCAATTAAATTTACTATCTATGAAAAGGATGATGAAGATTTACGGTTACATCTTTTTTGTAGTTCTCACTTATATGGCATATGCCTTGCCTCTGAGCCCCTTATTGGGACAAAACCATTATACCGTCTTCCATTACAATCCTAATGATTATGAGGGTGAGAACCAGAACTGGGATATTTGCAAAGATGAAAAAGGACGTGTATTCATTGCTAATAATGCCGGTTTACTTGTATATGATGGTTCGCAAGTAAGTATGTATGAATTACCGCAGAAAACCATTTTACGATCTGTAAATTGTATTGAAAATAAGATTTATACCGGATCATTTGAGGAATTTGGCTACTGGGAGGAAACAAAAGATAAGGAGTGGAGATACCATTCCCTGGTTGACCTTGTTGATGCCGGTATATTTCAAAATGATGAATTCTGGAAGATTGTTGGTCATAATGGAAACATTTATTTCCAAAGTTTTGGTCATATACTGAAATATGATGGAATCAAAGTTGAGGTACTTGATATACCAGGTTCTGTACTTTTCCTGCTTAAATCAGCTGATAGATTATTTGTACAACAAATTAACGGAGGGCTTTACGAACTTATTGGTAGCACATTTCAGTCAATCCCACAGAGTGAGGTGTTCTCTGATGCTGAAGTAAAATCCATCATTCAATTAACTGACGGTGAATTTATAATCGGAACCAGCAAGAATGGTTTATATAAATACGATGGCATTGATATCAATCCCTGGCAGACGGAAATCTCAGAAAAACTCCGGGATTATACCATAAACAATGGGATTGTTGTAGGAGACAAGCTGGTGTATGGCACTATTCTCAAAGGGATCTTTATCATTGACACCCTGGGGCAACTGATTCACCACCTCCACAGTGGTAATGCGTTGCAAAACAACACAATACTCACAATGTTTGGAGATGAGGAAGATAATCTTTGGGTTGGACTTGATAAGGGTTTTGATTACGTATGGCTGCATTCACCGGTTATTAACTATAAGGATCCTGGTATGGGTCTGGGTACAGTTTACACAGCAGCGTTATATAGAGGTGATTTATACATTGGAACAAATCAGGGCATTTACCATTATAGATTTGATGATGCGAATAAACTGGGAGAACCGAAACTACTAGATCAATCACAAGGCCAGGTTTGGTTTATTAAGGTTATGGACGAGCAACTTTATTGCGGCCTGAATGACGGAACCTTTTTGATAAAAGACTACCAACTGACCAAAGTAAGCGACATGAATGGTGGTTATAATATGAAAATGTTTACAATAAGCAATAATGAAGTGGTATTGCAAAGTACCTATAATGAAATTGTTGTTTATGAGAAATCAAATGGTGTTTTCAAGCAGCATCACAGCCTGGAGGGTTTTACTGCTCCGGCAAGATTTCTCGAGATTGACTTTTTAGGCAACTTCATTTTGGGTCACTCTATAAGTGGCTTATTTATGCTACAGCCCACACCCGATTTGGATTCGGTGATAAATTATGTAAAACTAGGCCCCGAACAAGGTTTAAACTTTAACACCAACAAGGTTTTTAGGATTGACAACCGAATTATTGTCCCTTCCGGCGAAAAAATGTATCAATGGGATGCCTTAAACCAAGAACTGATTCTATATGATGAACTAAACGAACAGCTAGAAAGTTTTGCTTCAGCAACTTCCATTATTCCTGTAGGGATGAATAAATACTGGTTCATGAAGAAAAACGAAATCGGTTTGTTTGAAATACGATTTGGTAAAGCAAAGCTTCTATACCGGATTATACCCGAAATGTTTGGTTTTGAGATGATAAGTGGATTTGAGAATATCATTGAACTTAAGAAGAATCTTTTTCTGATTTGTTTGGAAGACGGGTTCGGTATTATTGATATTTTACGTTTAAATCAGCTAGCCGAAATTAACCAACCACCTCAAATTAAAGAAATTACCTTTCAGAAGCAAAATAGTCAACATAAAAGAATCTTTCAATTAGGGTCAAAAACCATTTCTATCAACAATGCATATAATAGCTTAACAGCGATTTTTACAAGTAACGAAACTGTTGGTCGCAGAAAGTACTTTCAATACAGGTTACAGGGTATAGAGAATGAGTGGTCAGCATGGAGCAATCATACTGCGGCACATTTCACCCGTTTACCCCCCGGTAATTATATTTTTGAAGTTAGAAGTTTAACAGCTCGTGGTATGCTCACATCACCAGCGGTTTTTACTTTTCGCATCCGCCCGCCTCTGCTCATGACATGGTATGCGTTCACTATTTATTTTCTACTCATTTTAAGTTTCATTGTTTCAATACGCATCAATTACAAAAAACAAAAATGGAAAAAACTAGAGCGGCAATTAATAGAAGAATACAATAGGATTAAACTCAAGAATGAACAAGCTGAGGCACAAATCATAAAAATGACTAATGAGAAGCTAAATGCAGAAATAGCTTCCAAAAATATGGAGTTGGCAAAAAATACAATGGCCAGCATTCGCAAGAATGAGATGCTTATTAAGATTAAGAAAGAGTTAGAGACACTTCAGGAAGAACTAAAATTCAGGATGTCACCTGCTTATTTTGACAAAATTTACAAGCTTATTGATAACAGCATCAATAGCGAACACGATTGGGAAATGTTTGAGCACTTGTTCGATCAGGCACATCAGGATTTTTTTAAGCGTCTTAAGCAGGTCTATCCGGAACTAACCATGCACGATTTCAGGCTCTGTGCTTATCTGAGACTAAACCTTTCATCAAAGGAAATTGCCCCCCTGCTGAATATTTCTGTTAGAGGGGTAGAAGAAAAACGTTACCGACTGCGAAAAAAGTTAAACCTGCGAGCCGACCAAAATCTAACGGATTTTATTATGGAGTTCTGAGGTTACGACACACTACCAATGGAATTTTCGAAACATACTTTTCGATCATAGCCTGTCTCAATAGTATGGCCGTATATCAACTAATTAAATCTCCAATACTTTCAAACCATTGCAACCCCAGATCATAAGGTCATTTATAGACCTGATTGCAAATAGCTAAAATGATGAGGTATTGATGAGGTAAAGAAATACGCCTTTCAAGGCATGAAGTAATCAAGTTGATGTAACTTTCTCGCAATCGATTGCAGTATGTTGTATTTTAGCTTTCAATCAAAGTTTTACTACTAAATAATTGAATTGATTCAGTTTGTTTGTATGCCAAAACAACCAAAAAATATTTCCATCAACCCTCATTGTCATTATAGAATAATGCCATTGTCATGGGGTTTAATTTTGGTTATTTGCTCAGTCATTTATTTGAATGCATGCACAACAAGAACAGAAAACACCATCCGACACCAGGATATGGATATTTTTCTTTCGGACTTGAAATTCAAGACTTTCAATTATTTCTGGAATGTTTTTGATACCGTCACTTTTCAAACAGATGATCGTTATCCCACACGTGATTTTACCAGTATTGCAGCAACTGGTTTTGCGCTTCCTGCATATATCATAGGTGTTGAAAACCAATACATTTCCCGCTTGGAAGGGGCTGAGCGGGCCTACAATGTTTTAAACTGGTTGTGGAATTCAAAGCAGGGTGAAGAAGCCAGTGGAACAACAGGTTATCGTGGATTTTATTATCATTTTCTTAACTATGATGAAGGTACACGCTATAAAAATGTTGAGCTTTCGACAATAGATAGCGGACTTTTATTTGCCGGAATCCTTAGTAGCCAATCCTATTTTAATCAGGATAATGAAATGGAAACACTTATCCGTGATCTTGCTGATTCCTTATTCCTCAGAGCACAATGGAATTGGGCCATGAATGGTAATCCAACCATGTCAATGGGATGGAGACCCGAATCGGGATTTATCCCAGCTACATGGCAAGGCTACAACGAAGCCATGATACTGCTAATTATGGCGCTGGGATCACCCACATATCCCGTACCTGATGATGCGTGGAAGAAATGGTGTGCCACTTATGAGTGGGAAAGTTTTTATGGATACGAGCATGTAAATTTCGGGCCGCTATTTGGGCATCAATATTCACATATGTTTATTGATTTCAGAGATATACAGGATGAATACATGTATAAAAAAGGAATTGATTATTTTGAAAATTCACGCAGAGCTACCCTATCGAATAGGGCCTATTGCATAGATAATCCATTATCATTCAAAGGTTATGGAGAAAATATTTGGGGCCTTACTGCCTGTGATGGTCCAGCTTATGAATTAAAAGATCATATGGATAGCACAATTCAATTCAGGACTTACCATGCAAGAGGCGTAGCATTTGGATATCAGCATGACGATGGAACCATTGCCCCCACCGCTGCCGGGGGCTCCATTCCTTTTGCTCCACAAGAATGTAAAGCTGCCTTGTATGAGATGAAAAACAAGTTTGGTGATGATTTATATAAGGAGTATGGTTTTTTGGATGCCTTTAATCTGTCATACTCTGATAATGGTTGGTTCAATGAGGATTATATCAGCATTGATCAGGGTGCGATACTCATACAGCTTGAAAACTACCATTCAGGTTTGATTTGGGAAATACTGAAAACAAATAAATACATCATAAATGGTTTGTTGAAAGCAGGTTTTAAAGGAGGCTGGCTTGAAAAATCAACAGAAAAAACAACACAAATGACGAACTAAAAAACAATAGGGTATGAAGCAAAGATACATTAACAACTTTGTCTTTCTGATATTGATGCTACTGATCATTAGCAGTGCAGATGCACAAAGATTAGTTCAGGGTACGGTTATTGATGCCAGGACCGGTGAAACCTTACCTGGTGTGAACATCGTCATCAAAGGTACTTTAAGGGGTACTACTACCGATTTTGAAGGCAACTACTCTATTGAAGCACAACCTAATGATAAGATACTGGTGTTTTCTTATACCGGATACAAATCTGTTGAAGCCGAAATAGGCTCCCAGCAGATGATCAATATTTCGATGGACGAAATGAGCGAATTACTGGATGAGATTGTTGTAATTGGCTATGGTACCGTACGAAAAAGTGACTTGACCGGAGCTGTAAGTTCACTCAAGGAGGATGATATCAAAAAAACCACATCCAACAATGCAGTGCAGGCATTGCAGGGCAAAGCGGCAGGTGTACATATCACCACAACCTCCGGAGCCCCGGGAGCGGGTGCTGCAGTTCGCATCCGTGGTGTTGGTACATTCAACAATTCCTCCCCAATTTATGTTGTAGACGGGGTTATCCTTGATGATATTTCGTTCCTTAATCCCGGGGATATTGCATCAATGGAAGTACTTAAAGATGCTTCTGCAACAGCTATTTATGGGTCACGAGGGGCTAACGGTGTGATCTTGGTTCAAACCAAACGAGGTACCATTGGTGATGAACAGCCAACAATCATATTTTCAAGTGAGTATGGCATTCAGCGTCTGGCCAAAAAAATCGATCTGTTAACTGGTCGTCAGTTTGCAGTGATTTCAAATGAGATAAGACCCGGTAGCTTCAATAATGTGGATGCAGTACCCAATACCGACTGGCAGGATCTGATTTTTCAAACTGCTCCCATTCAAAATCATCAACTGTCGATATCTGGCGCAGGAAACCGGTCAACATATTATGTAGGTTTAGGCCTGTATCAGCAAGATGGCATCATACCTAAATCCAATTATCAAAGATTAACAATAAAACTTAACCATACCTATGATCTGGGAGAAGCTATTACCATTGGCAACAACCTAACCCTGGCACCGTATAAGCAACGAAATGCCCCAAATGTGACCTATGCAGCATACAGGGCACAGCCAGTATTGCAGCCTTTTTATGAGGATGGTAGTTTTGGTGTCGTTCACAATGTCGGCAATCCGCTGGCTGAACTGGAATACTCCAATAGTTACAATACCGGTCTACGCGCTGTGGGGAACATTTTTGCAGAAGCGACCATACTCGAACATTTCACCATTAAGTCAAGCTTTGGTATTGATGGCGGCATGAATAAAGCCACCAGTTTTACACCGGCCTATACAGTATATAATCCTGATGGTACAGCTTCGCAGCAAGATAACGAATTTAGTAATTTATTTAAAGGCAGTAGTGAAAACCTGAGTTGGCTTTGGGAGAACACATTAACCTATGATCATGCCTGGGCAAAGCATTATATAAATGCAGTTGGTGGTTATACAATGCAGCAATCAAGATCTGATATATTTAACCTGTCAGGAAGAAATATACTGCGCAACGAATCCGATTTCTGGTATTTACAACCTGCATATATATTAGACGAAGCTAATAATATCAACATGTTAGAGTCTCTTTTTAACGGAGTGGATGCCAACTTGTATTATTCCATGATCTCCTATTTGTTCAGGGCAAATTACACTTTCGATAACCGGTTCATTGCAACGGTCACCTACCGGCGCGATGGTTCATCTAAATTCAGTTCAGGTAACAGATATTCAGATTTTCCCTCTTTTGCAGCCGGATGGAACATCGTCAATGAATCCTTTATGCAAAATTTGGAGTTGATCACAGCCCTTAAGCTCAGGGCCAGCTGGGGTAAAATTGGCAACGAGAAAATAGCCTACTTCGATCGTTTTGCGCGTGTACAATCAGGTTTGTTTGCAGTTTTTTCCAATCCTGACGTATCTTATCCGGCAGCATCATACGGTAAGTCAGGAAATCCGGATTTAGTTTGGGAGACGACATCACAAACAGATATTGGTTTGGAAGTAGGCATATTAAATAACAGGCTCACCGCTGAGTTTGATTATTACCATCGCATTACAGATGATATTTTGATTGAGCTGTCCACACCAGGGCATTTGGGTAACGGACAAGGGCAAAAAGTAAGGTACAATGCTGCAAAGGTTTTAAACAGCGGCATCGAGTTTCAAGTCAGATGGCGTGAGGTTCGTAATGATTTTAGATATAGTGTAGGTTTACTTGGTTCTACCGTTCACAATGAAGTCTTGGAAATCGGTGGTAATACCGGCATTGACTCATTGCTTATCGGTGGGTATCTGGCGAATGGACAACCTGTAACCTTAAGCAGGGTAGGTTTGCCGATTGGGGCTTTCTATGGCTATGTAACGGATGGGGTTTTCCAAAATCAGGAAGAGTTGGATGCTTATCCCCATCTATCACAAGCCGGAGTGGGTGATCTCAGGTTCATGGATACAAATAATGATGGTCGTATAGATGGCAATGATCGTACTTATATTGGATCGCCCATACCTAAATTCATTTTTGGTATTAACATTGAGTTGCAATATAAAGCATTTGACCTGTCAGTTGATTTACAAGGCCAAACAGGCAACAAAATATTCAACGGCAAAGATGTGGTCCGACCTGACCCTTATAATTTTGAATCTTATGTGTGGGACAGGTGGATCGGACCCGGAACCTCCAACGAGGTGCCCCGCCCATCATTTGGCGGATACAATTACTCACCATCTGACTTTTTTGTTCAGGATGGCTCATATGTACGTTTGCGCAACCTGATCTTAGGATATACCATACCACCATCCGTAAGTGCACGCCTCGGATTGGAGCAGGTACGCATTTACTTTAAAGGAAGTAATATGTTTACTCTTGCTGCATATACAGGATATACCCCTGAAATTGGAGGCTTTGATGTCCTGTCCAATGGCATTGATTATGGTGTTTATCCCATCGCAGCCGTTTATTCATTTGGTTTAAATGTAAACTTCTAAACATGCAAATCATGAAAAAATATCGCTATATTATATTGATTCTGATAACATTACAAATCGTTGCATGTCGCGACTTCCTTGATATCAAACCTCAGGGTGAACTCACCCAGGAGGCCTTCCCAGAAACTGAAGGTGATGCCCTGTTGGCAACAAATGCAGCATATGCCACACTCAGGTCATGGCATTATCATTCCGGAGGTTTCCCCATTTTAGACATTATGTCGGACGATGCCCATAAAGGCAGTAACCCCAACGATGCACTCAGTACGGTGGGCCCTTATGAAAACTTTACTCATACAACGACACAGGATGGACTTGACCGGTGGTGGACAAGTCTTTATGAGGGTATAAAAAGAACCAATGTTGTCATTGAGCATGTGCCACAGGTTAATATGGATACCAATCTGAGAAACAGATATATTGCCGAAGCAAGTTTTTTGCGTGCACTATATTATTTTGATCTGGTCCGGGCCTGGGGTGGTGTGCCCCTTGTACTGACCACTAACCCGGATTTGAAATTACCCAGGTCAAGTGCTGAGGAAATTTTTGATCAGATAGAGAGGGATTTACTTTTTGCCGCCTCACAACTGCCGGGGAAACACCAATACACCTCACAGGATCTGGGCCGTGCCACACGTGGTGCAGCACATGCTCTACTGGCAAGGATGTATTTGTATAAGAGAAATTATCTCAAAGCGGAGGAACATGCCATGCATGTAATACAATCATCTGATCATTATGACTTAGAACCAATATTTGAGAACGCCAATGGTCATTTGGGTGAACACGGCATCGAGTCGGTCTTTGAAATTGGTGCCATTGGTGTTGAAGGTGTAGTTGGCAATCAGTATGCCAATACACAGGGTGTTCGTGGAACACCAAACAGAGGCTGGGGCTTCAATCGGCCTTCACTTGACCTGCGTCATGCCTTCGATCCTGATGATCCCAGGCTTAAATTGACCATTATTGATCTGGGTGATGTAATTGATGATGTTGAAATACTGGGTGATGGAACAACTCCTGATATAACTTATGATATTGATGGAAACATTATTGAAGTGGAATGTTACAACCGAAAAGTTTGGATTCCGGGTACCAATGTAGCTTCACAGTTTGGACACAATCGCCGGCTCATCCGCTATGCTGATGTCCTGCTCATGGCTGCCGAAGCACTTAATGAAAACAACAAACCTGACCAGGCACTGATTTACCTCAATATGGTGCGTGCGCGTGCCCGTCAAGGCAACGATGAGATACTGCCTGACATCACCACAACAATAAAAGATGAACTGCGTGAAATTATTTTAGCTGAACGCCGCTTTGAACTGGCGCTGGAGGGGCATAGGTTCTGGGATCTGGTCAGAACTGGAAAAGCAGCAGAGATACTTGGTCCTTCAGGCTTTGAAGTAGGTAAACATGAATTGTTCCCTATACCACAAAGTGAATATGACATTGCTCAAGGTTCTTTATCACAGAACCCTGGTTGGTAAAACGAATCAAAGACATTGTTTTAACTAAAAAACAATTTTATTAATAAAATAATCATTCATTAAAAATTTAAGCTATGAAAAAATTTACCTTACTAATCGCAACGATGCTGTTTGTTATCGGCGCTGCTCAAACCCAGATTGTAGATGATTTTGAGCATATTAAACTCAACGTAATGCTGGGAGGAGAAGATGACGACAGTCAGATGACTGTCATACCAAATCCCGATCCAGAAGGAGGAAATCCCAGTTCATTTTATGTAAAATTCGAACGCAGCCAGCACGGTGTGCCATGGGGTGGTTTTTGGTCAGCATTGCCTGAGCCACTTGATCTAACTGAAAACAAATATGTACATGTACGGGTGTGGAAACCTCGTATAAGCCCACTTCGATTTAAAATTGAAGGCGGAGACAGCCCTGATCTCGAAATCACAAGTATGGAACCACAAACACTCACAGAAGAATGGGAAGATATTGTATTCGATTTTTCTGAAAAAACAGGAACATGGAATGTCATCGCATTCATGCCCGACTTTGAGGACCCGCTAATGCTTGAGGAAGATATCGTGATTTATTTTGACTACATTATGGTGAATAACGATCCAACACCTGGTAGTGAGGCCGTTTATGTGATTGAAGACTTTGAGCATATCCCGCTCAATCTCATGCTTGGTGGTGGCGATGACAATAGCAGCATGTCCATCGTTCCCAATCCTTTTCCTGATGAAATAAATCCAAGCGAACATGTGGTCAAATTTGAACGCAGTCAACATGGCGTGCCCTGGGGTGGTTTTTGGTCACTTTTACCCGAACCACTCGACTTGACAGAACATAAATATGTGTATGTAAAAGTGTGGAAACCGCGCATTAGTCCGCTTAAGTTTAAAATTGAAGGTGGGGACACCCCAAATTTAGAAATCGAAAGCATGAAGCCCCAGATGTTAACTGAAGAGTGGGAAGAGATTGTATTTGACTTTTCAGAGAAAACGGGTACATGGAACGTAATTGCTTTCATGCCCGATTTTGAGGACCCATTACAGCTTGATGATGATATCATCATTTATTTTGATGACATTAGAACTGGAGAACATCCGAATGTTGGTGTACCGGATTTGACCCAATCAAATCAACTTACAGTATTTCCAAATCCTGTAAATGATTATATTACAATAAAAAACAAGGAAGTTATCCAGGATATTGAAATCTATGACCTTGCTGGTAAGCTGGTTTATCGTACCCAGGTGCAATCAGCCGAAACACGTTTAAATGTTTCAGATCTAAGCCACGGTGTTTATATACTGAAAGCCACAGCCGGCAATAAACATTATTACCACAAAATTAATCGTTAAAACACAATGTATATGACTAATAAATCGTTATTTACCTTGGTGTTGCTGGCAATATCAGCCACAGCACTGGTCTTCAATTCATGTAAAAAAGATGAGGACCCCAAAGAGTTAACACTGTTGACTCTTCTTGCAGGTGAAGTAGATCTTAATGCTGCTACCTCTGCTACTTCAGTTCCGATAAATCCAACCATCGTGGCAACTTTCTCAACTGATATTGATGCTGCAACAGCTACTGCCGCCAACGTGAAACTGACACAGGACTATGACGATACTGAGATGGAATTGTCCATTAGTGTATCTGGCAACACAATTTCTATAACACCCGTTGAGGAACTTGGAACAGGCATGTTGTACCAGTTACTGTTCAGTGGTGCAATCCAGTCAACCGAGGGCATGGCATTAACAGAAATAAACCGCAACTTCACAACTATAGGCACTTTTGCACCAGCAGGTGTAATTGCACATTGGACTTTTGAAGATAACGCCAATGATATTGCAGGCGATTTTAATCCGTCAGGAAATGGGGTTGTTGATATCACTTATGTTGAAAGTCGTAACGCTGAAGCAGGTAAAGCTGCCAGTTTCAACGGAACCTCCAGCATCATCGAAATCCCCAATGGGGATCAGCTTATCAACAGTTCTGATTTTACCATCTCTTTCTGGGTGAAGACCAGGTCAGAAGGTCATGTAAATGAAAATGGTGATCCAAAAGGTCACTTTGTGATGGGGCTGGGTGCTCATCTTGGTTTGCAATTTGAAATCTTTGGCGGCTATGATGGTGCTAAATTTGCTGTTCAGTATGAATTTGCTGATGGAGGTACCGGAGCTGAGGATATGTGGTTCCCTGCATTGGCCGATTACAATGAAACAGGTGGCTGGCAAGGGTGGGACTTTGCCAAAAGCCTGGAAGTAGATGAAATGCAAGCCCTTTTGCGCGATAACTGGTTACATGTCACATTCACTTATGACGGTCCAACAAAGAAAGCAACCTTGTATTACAATGGAGAAAAGATGAAAAGCTTCGATTTTAACCTTTGGCCTGAAGAGGATCCCAAGACAACAACGGTCGGTATACAATATGCAGGCTCACCACCTGATGTGGTCAACGAATTTGCTTTTGGTTTTATACAATCAAGAGCGGGTACCATGTGGAACAATGAACCCTGGGGCGGTTACGACTTCCCGACAGCCAACCATTTTGGTGGCGAACTCGATGATGTGCGGATATTTCATAAAGCACTTACCCCAACTGAAATTCAATTGATGTATAATTCTGAAAAACCACAGTGATTGGATAATTGAGGTTAGTTAAATGAGGCTGTCCCGAAAGTTGAAAAGTTCGATCGCAACTTGACTTTCGAGTCAGCCTCTTATTGACCTTATATTCCCTTTTTGTAATTCCGGATGACTACTAAAACGCTATATTATTTCCTGCTGTTATGTGCACTTTTGTTGATGGCTTGCCAGAAAGAAGAAAAAAAGCCTGATGCTGATATTATGCAATTAATCAGCATAAAAGCAGATGATAGATTGATTCAGACCGATGGCAGTTCAACCGGAATTCCTGTCAATAGCACATTGGTATTAAAATTTTCAACTGCAGTTGATACAAGCGCCATGCATAGTAAGATCCTCTTAATGAAGGATCAATCTATTGTGGAAATGATATTTCAATACAACGATGGCACCTCAACCATTTTGTGTGCCCCAATACAACCACTGGACTGGCTTACGACCTACACTTTAAGGATAAGCGAAACACTTTCAGGATCATCAGGTGAGCGCTTTGACGGTTTTGAACTAAATTTCATTACCGAGAACGGTAAACTATACATTCAATCCATAACCATCAACGACCTTCCGTTTATACCACCGGACATACCTAAAGGTGTAGATTTTGACAATATCAATATCAAGATAGACTTTACTGAAAGTATGGATGGCAGTAACCTGGATGAATATTTTTCGTTATTGCCCATCAGCCCACTTTCGTTTGTCCTATCGGAAAACAAACGTCAGCTCATCGTCCAATCCACTGAAGATCTGGATTATTACAGGAAATATGAATTTCGCATTTCCCAGGAACTCTTTGCGGAGAACGGTTTTGGATTTGACGGTTTCAGCAATACTTTCATCACCGGTTTGGATTCAAGTCAGAAGCTTCCTGCAATGAGTGATGAAGCTTTGCTTGATCTTGTGCAACATCAAACTTTTAAGTATTTCTGGGATTACGCCCATCCCGTCAGTGGCTTGACACGAGAAAGACACGGATCAGGTGAGGTTGTTACAACCGGTGGGAGTGGTTTCGGCCTTATGGCTATTATAGTGGGGGCTGAGCGCGGTTTTATAAGCCGGCAGGATGCGATAGATCACTTTTCAAAAGTAACTGAATTTCTGTTGTCAGCTGATCGTTTTCATGGTGCATGGCCACATTGGATGAACGGCTCCACCGGTAAGACAATACCATTCAGTAATAAAGATGATGGCGCTGATCTTGTTGAAACCTCTTTCATGGCAGCAGGCTTATTGACAGTCAGGCAATACCTTAACCCCTCACAAACTGATGAGATGGAGCTTATCAACACCATCAATCAGCTCTTGGATGAGATAGAATGGGATTGGTTTACACGTGGCGGTCAACAAGTGCTTTACTGGCACTGGTCGCCAAATCATGGCTGGGATATGAATATGCAGATCAGGGGTTACAATGAAGCACTGATTACCTACTTTATGGCTGCTACTTCCACAACTCATCCGATTGATGCGTCAGTGTACCATAATGGATGGGCAAGGACAGGTGGTATTGTAAACGGCAATAGTTTTTATGGTATAAAACTCCCCCTGGGCTATAACTATGGTGGCCCGCTATTCTTTACCCACTACTCATTTCTTGGACTAAACCCAACACAATTAATCGATCAGTATGCGGATTATTGGGAACAAAATCAGAACCATACCTTAATCAATCAAAAACATTGTGAGTTAAATCCACTTCGTCATTTGGGATACAGTGCAATAGCCTGGGGACTCACTGCCAGTGACGACCCCTATGGGTATGGCGTGCATGAGCCCACTCGCGATAACGGAACCCTCACACCTTCTGCGGCTATTTCATCGATGCCTTTCACACCTGACGCATCCCAACAAGCCTTACGTCATTTCTATTATATACTTGGAGATAAGTTATGGGGTGAATTTGGGTTTTATGATGCATTCAACCCCGGAGAAGCCTGGTGGGCCAATTCCTATCTTGCCATTGACCAGGGGCCCATTGTTATCATGATTGAGAATTACCGGACTGGACTGTGCTGGGACCTGTTCATGTCAGCTCCCGAAGTGAGCATGGCAATGAAAAGACTGGGTTTTACTGCTAATTAACAAAAGAATCATTGAAAAATGCATTACTAATAAGACAAAAAATTCTATTATGAAAATTACATTCAGCCTTGGATTTTTGATCATATCATTATTGCTGATATCATGCCATTCAAGCCAGGTCAGGCCAACCAATGAAATTGAAGCGCGTGTTGATTCAGTTTTAAATTTGATGACCCTGGAAGAAAAAATAGGCCAATTAACCTTGTTTACAAGTGATATGGATCAAACCGGTGCCTACATCAGGAAAGAATATGAAAACGACATCAAACAAGGCAGGGTTGGTGCCATTTTTAATGCTTATGGTGCTGAATATACCAGGTATTTGCAAGAAATGGCCATAGAGAATACACGTTTACGAATTCCCCTATTGTTCGGCTATGATGTGGTTCATGGTCATCGTACAATATTTCCGGTTCCATTGGCCGAAGCCGCAAGCTGGGATCTGGAAGCCATAGAAGCAAGTGCACGCATCTCTGCAATTGAAGCTACTGCCGAGGGACTGCACTGGACTTTTGCTCCAATGTGTGATATTACGCGTGATCCTCGGTGGGGTCGAATTGTTGAGGGAGCTGGCGAAGACCCCTACCTTGCAAGTGAAATCGCACGCATAAGGGTTAAAGGCTACCAAGGTGATGATATTTACAAAACCAATACCCTTGCTGCTTGTGTGAAACATTTCGCCGCCTATGGCGCATCTCAAGCCGGACGCGATTACCATGCCGTAGATATGTCGGAACGCATGCTGCGCGAAATTTATCTTCCTCCATACAAGGCTGCCATTGATGCAGGAGCACTAACTACAATGACCTCATTTAACGACCTGAACGGAATACCCGTGACAGCCAGCAAGTACCTGATGACAGAAGTCCTGCGAGATGAGTGGGGGTTTAATGGGTTTGTTGTTACCGATTATACATCCATTATGGAACTGATGCATCATGGTGTGGCTGCTGACACCCTCGAAGCAGCTGAAAAAGCTTTAAAAGCAGGTGTTGATATGGATATGCAATCAGGCTTTTACCAATCAGCATTGTCACAACTGGTTGAGCAAAAAAGAGTTGATGAAGGTATGATTGACCAAGCTGTGAGAAATATCCTGACAGTGAAATTTAAACTTGGCCTATTTGATGATCCTTTCAGGTATAGCTCTGACGATCGCCAGCAACATGATATCATGAAGGATGAGTTCCTTGATGCAGCAAGGGATATAGCAAGGAAATCGATTGTGTTGCTTAAAAATGAGGATCGAGTGTTACCCTTGGATAAAAACACAAAAAACATTGCTGTGGTAGGGCCTTTGGCTGATAACCAAAAAGAATTAATCGGCAGTTGGTCTGCCGCCGGTGACTGGTCAAAATCGGTGAGCCTGCTTACAGGTATACAGTCCAAAGCGCCACAGTCCAATATCATGTACGCACCAGGTTGCGAATTATCGGGCAATGAAACCGCATTTATCGGGGAGGCAGTTAGAATAGCCCAAAAAGCAGATGTGGTTATACTTGCCCTTGGCGAAGCAGCATGGATGTCAGGTGAAGCTGCCAGTCGCACCAGGCTTGATCTGCCGGGAGCGCAACAAATATTGGCCGAGGAAATCTTTAAAACCGGAAAACCTGTTGTTGTAGTGCTGATGAATGGCAGGCCCCTCACCATTAACTGGATCGATGAAAACATACCTGCTATTCTTGAAACCTGGTTCCTTGGAACAACAGCAGGACATGCAATTGCTGATGTTATCTTCGGTGATTATAATCCTTCTGGAAAGCTGCCGGTAACCTTCCCCAGATCAGTAGGACAAATACCCATACATTATAATGTACGCAATACCGGCAGGCCATATAACCCCAATGATAAATACACCTCAAAATACCTTGATGAACCAAATGACCCACTCTATGTATTTGGGCATGGCTTGAGCTATACCACCTTCAGCTATGGTGATATTGAACTGAGTAAACAAGCAATTAGTAAGCATGAAACACTTGATGCATCTGTTACAATTACCAATACAGGGAAATTATCCGGCACGGAAATAGTCCAGCTCTACATTAATGATCCGGTAGCCTCGGTTGCCCGTCCTGTTAAAGAACTCAAGGGTTTTAAAAAGGTTGAACTTAAGCCCGGAGAAAGTAAAAAAGTTACCTTTACAATCGGATTCGATGAATTGGCTTTTTATCGTGAGGATATGAGTTTCGGCATTGAACCAGGACAGTTTATTGTGATGATAGGCAGCAATTCTAAAGATACACAATCAGCAAGTTTCACACTTAAATAGTATCCTTGATAATCCTTAGCAAAACAAGTGAATATACTGTAGTTATCATTTGATTGAGATCACTATACTAAAATATCACATATTATGAGCACAAATGAAACATCAGCTCTTATTCCACAAAATGTCAATCATCTTCGCATCATCAGCATATCAGTAGTCGCAGCTCTGGGCGGTTTTTTGTTTGGCTATGATAGTGGTGTAATCAATGGAACAGTTGGTGCACTTCAGATGGCATTTGATTCGGATGCTGTTGGTACAGGATTCAATATTGCCTCCATGCTGCTGGGATGTGCAGTTGGGGCATTTTTTGCCGGGACCCTTTCCGATAAGATTGGCAGGAGAAGCACCTTGCTGCTGGCAGCAATGGCTTTTGTGATAAGCGCCTGGGGGTCAGGTATAGCGCCCAGCTCAACGGTGTTTGTGATATTTCGTGTTCTGGGTGGCCTAGCAGTGGGCGCAGCCAGCATCATTGCACCGGCATATATTGGCGAAATAGCTCCTTCACATATCCGCGGTCGGTTGATTTCCTTACAACAGCTTGCTATTGTTTTGGGGCTGTTCATGGCTTTCTTCTCAAACTATAATATTGCCAAGGCTGCAGGAGGTGCGTCTGAATACCTATGGTGGGGCTTTGGTGCATGGCAATGGATGTTTTGGATGGAAATTATCCCTGCTTCCATTTTTCTATTCACCCTTTTCATAATTCCCGAATCCCCGCGCTATTTAGTGGCTGTCGGTAGAGATGAAAAGGCGCGACGGATCCTTTCTGGCTTTACCAACCGTGAAACCGCAACACGTGAAGTGAATGATATCAAATCAACCGTGTTTCGTGAACGCAAACCCCGTCTGTCGGATATTATCCAATCAGCTACCGGCAAAATACACCCTGTCGTTTGGGTCGGTATGGCACTCGCGGCCTTGCAGCAATTCACCGGTATCAATGTGGTGTTCTACTACGGTTCAGTACTTTGGCAGGCTGCCGGTTTCACTGAATCCGATGCCTTACTGACCAATGTAATCAATGGGTCAGTCAATGTGTTCTTTACTTTTGTTGCAATTGCATTGGTTGACCGTGTTGGCCGAAAGCCACTTCTCATGATCGGAGCGCTGGGCCAAACTTTAATGCTTGGTTTACTCGCTTTGGTTTTCGCTTTTGGTGCTAAAAACGCTGCAGGTGGTATTGAACTATCCGGTCAAAGTGGACTATGGGCCCTGCTGGCAGCTAACGGTTATATCGCTTTCTTTGCCTTCACCTGGGGGCCTGTAATGTGGGTGATGTTGGGCGAGATGTTCCCAAATAAATTCCGTGGCGCTGCACTGGCTGTCGCCGGCCTGGTTCAATGGGGTTCCAACTTTCTTATAACGATTACTTTCCCCATATTGCTTGCCTCAATTGGATTGGGCATATCCTATGGCATTTATGCTGCTTTTGGTATTGTAGCCTTTATAATCGTACGCAAGTACGTAACCGAAACCAAAGGAAGGACATTGGAAGAAATCTCCAGGGATGAATCTTAATTGATTACAATATAGATGCATATTAATATTCCAGCTATATGAGAATGATTAAGCTATGCAATTTACTGGCTTTGCTGTTTACATGGCAGCTGGCTATACCATCAAGTGCTATTGCACAAAAGTTGACATATCAGTATGCCAGGCTGATCCGGGGCAACGACACCTTGAATTACCGTATTTTATATCCAAAGAGAATTGATCAGGAAAAGGTGTATCCATTAATCCTGTTCCTGCACGGTTCGGGTGAAAGAGGGTATGATAATGAAAAACAATTACTGCATGGTGGAAATTATTTCTCTTCTGAGAGTAATAGCGAGCAGTTTCCTGCTGTGGTTGTCTTTCCACAATGTTCAACCAATGATTACTGGGCCAATGTAACCATTAGCGAGCAATCCGATTCCTTACGAAGCTTCATGTTCAACCCCTCAGCTGCACCTACCACATCAATGAAGCTAACCATGGCACTCATTGATTCATTGCTTCAGACAAATTGGATCAATAAGAAACAGGTATATATAGGCGGTCTGTCGATGGGTGGTATGGGTGCGTTCGAACTGCTTTATCGCAAACCGGAAGTGTTTGCTGCGGCCTTTCCAATTTGTGGAGGTGGCAATCCTGAACTCATAAATAATATGGTTAAAGAGGTACAGGTCTGGGCTTTTCACGGAGCTGATGATCCGGTTGTACCCCCTCATCTTTCAGAAAAGATGATCAATGCCATCACTAAAGCCGGTGCAAATGCCAGACTCACCCTCTTTCCCAATACCGGACATAATGCATGGGATAGAGTATTCTCAAGTCCTGAACTGCTGCAATGGCTTTCTACGATCCAGAAGGAATGAATTGCAATTCGTACAAGGATAAACCCATCATTTTTTTTTCAGGTTAGATTTCCAACCAAAAAAATAAACAAAAAATCACATTAGATTAAATTGCAGTTTCAATAAAAAGTTTATTTTTAGCCGTTTATACCAAACTAAAAAAAACGTTCATGAGCAACATCAATCACCACATTTTGCTTGTTGATGATGAAGTAGACGTGCTTGAATTCCTGAGTTATAATCTTCGACGCGAAGGATTTACAGTCAGCACTGCCAGCAACGGAAAAGATGCCATCGAAAAGGCCAGGGAGGTTAAACCACACTTGATCATTCTGGATGTTATGATGCCCGAAATGGATGGCATTGCTACATGCGAAGAGATCAGGCAAATCCCTGTATTGAAGAATACTTTGGTCATTTTTCTCACCGCAAGAGGCGAAGACTATTCACAAATAGCTGGTTTCGATGCAGGTGCTGATGATTATGTTGCCAAACCCATCAAACCCAAAGTGCTGATAAGTCGTGTGAAAGCGCTATTGCGAAGGTTCAAGCCTGAAGGATTACAACAAGAGAGTATCGCTGTTAAAGATTTCCTTATTGATTCTGAAAAATACATAGTTGTGAATAAGGGTGAGGAAATCACTTTACCCAAGAAAGAATTTGAGTTGCTTCGCTTGCTTGCATCCAGGCCAAATAAGGTCTTTACCCGTGATGAAATATTTTCTAAAATCTGGGGCGATCAGGTCATTGTCGGGGATCGTACCATTGATGTACATGTACGCAAAATTCGCGAAAAAATAGGCCTCGAGAATATCAGGACCGTGAAAGGTGTGGGCTACAAATTTGAAATTTGATTGTTGATGGCAATACGGTTCTCCGAAATACGGCATGTAACTTCTTACATTGCCCTGTTTAGCACAGCATTTTTGTTTGTTGTTCTTTCTCTCCTTTGGTATTTTACTTCAATTTATCCTTTCTGGCTCATTCTTCCAGCTATCTTATTGTTCTATCTGTCGACTTATTTTCTGGCCAGATACCTTATTGAACGATTTGTCTATCAAAAGATTAAATTGATATATAAAACCGTCCACGGGTTTCGGTCAGGCAAGGAAAACACCAAAGTCGGTGCAGAGAGTCTGGATAAAATGAATGAGGCTGTGTTGGAATGGGGCGACCGACAGCGCACAGAAATTGAAGAGCTAAAAAAAATGGCTTCCTATCGAAGGGAGTTTATTGGGAATGTTTCGCATGAGCTCAAAACACCTATATTTAATATACAGGGATATGTGCTCACCCTGCTTGATGGGGGGCTTGAGGATGAAACCATTAATAAGCAATACCTGTTGCGAACCGAACGCAGTGTAAACCGGCTGATTGCCATCGTAGAAGATCTCGAAGAAATTTCTAAACTAGAATCGGGAGAATTGAAACTGAAAACAGAAACTTTCGACATGATCGAACTTTCCCGTGAAGTGATTGAGTTCCTCGAAATGAAAGCTCAAAAAAACAAAGCAGTTGTATCCATCGAAGTACCGCCTGAAAAACAATTAGTGGTCAAGGCTGACAAAAAGAGGTTAAGGCAAGTGATGATCAACCTAATTGAAAATGCCATTAAATACTCGGACAAGGAGCAAAACAGAATTTTAGTGCGGTTTTTTGATATGGACGAAAACTACCTCATCGAAGTAAAGGATAATGGGCCGGGAATTAGTGAGGAGAACCTGCCTCGTGTTTTTGAGCGTTTTTACAGAACTGATCGTGGCCGTTCTCGTGATACAGGAGGAACCGGTCTGGGGCTTGCCATCGTCAAACA
Organism: uncultured Bacteroidales bacterium; assembly: GCA_937926515.1. Lineage (GTDB taxonomy): Bacteria > Bacteroidota > Bacteroidia > Bacteroidales > F082 > CALAZZ01. The sequence continues at coordinate 36,316 of CALAZZ010000046.1, forward strand.
CATTATTTCTGCACATAACCAAACCATTACCGTGCGAAGTAAACTTGGGCAAGGAACAACCTTTGCTTTTACGCTAAGTAAAAAATAACCAGTGTCGTGTCAATGCTACTGTGTTGGTTAAGTCGCAGAGTTTTAATTTTGAAGACACGAGGAAAAATATCAAGACTTGGGCCGGCTAAAGTAGGGTTAACATGACACTAGCTTAACAATACTTAACTATTCATACATGACTTGTTTTGAAATGAGTCGTTTTTTTTTGTATATTTGTGATAACCACAAACATAAAACACCATGGAAAAGAATAAAGCTAAAGAAAATGCGAAAAAAGCAATTGATGAATTGTTTAAAGCAATTGATGAGCTCGATGCAAAAGCCGATATCGTAAAGCACGAAGCAAAAGCTGAATACCACGAAAAAATGGCAGAGCTGAAACAAAAAAAACAAGATCTCGAAACCAAGTATCAGGCTTTCGTTGATGCCAGTGATACAAGCTGGGATGAAGCCAGAAAAGCTTTCAATGACAGCTATGAAAACTTTAAAAAAGGATTTTCTTCCTTTAATGTGTTTTTTAAATAGGATTCGGTTTAAATCGGAAGAGCTGGCTGCATATGTATATGATTGGTTTCATTATTCCTAAAACAATTAGGTGACCCTATGCCTTAAATGGAAAAACATACTATTTTTGAAACTTGAAATACCAATTGTTTTGCAACTTATCTTAGCCATGAAATACACATTGTACATTTTACCACTTCTATTCATAATATCCTGCCGGTCGGGTAATGAAAAGGTTTATTACGATATCGACCCCAATAACCGGAAGGTTGAAGCTTTGGAAATTATTCAAACCACTGCCTATACCTACATCAAAGCCAAGGAAAACAGAGATACATACTGGATGGCTGTGAGCCTGATGGATGCCAACAGCGGTGATACCTACTACTTTACTGATGCTATGGAAATGAATAATTTCTACAGTAAAGACCTGGACCGTACATTTGATAAAATATATTTTGTGAGTAATATCAGCAACAGGCCCATACCCGTGCAAAGCCAGGCCAGTATGGAAATGCCCACTTCTCCGCACGGAGACATGAAGCCTGTCAGTACTAAGAAAGATATCAATATCGAAGCACATGATGGCAGCATTACCATTGCTGACCTTTATGCCAACAAACAAGCTTATGCTGATCAAATCGTATCGGTTGTGGGTGAAGTTACCCGTTTCAACCCGGAAATCATGCAACGAAACTGGGTCCATATCCAGGACGGTACCGAATCTGATGGCAATTACGACCTTACGATAACTACCCTTGATTATGTTCAAGTGGGAGATAAAGTCCTTGTAAAAGGTCGTTTGTTTATGGATAAGGATTTTGGCTCAGGATATTATTATGACGTCATTGTAGAAGATGCCAGTGTGAGTAAGATGGTTCGGCAATAAGACAGTTTAGTTTCAGGCTACTTCCGTTTTGGCCTATTTTTTTCTTTCAATGGTAAAGTAAACCAGCTTTCGTAGCGCATCCAGTGCGTCGCTATCGGGCAGGTCTTCGAGTAATGCAAGTGCCTTATTTGTGTAGGTTTGCATCATTTTCGTAGCATATTCAATTCCTCCTGACAGTTTAACCTTCTCGATCACTTGTGCAACTTTTTCTGGATTGTCGTTGTGATTCTTTACGGTGTTGATCAGGCGGCGTTTTTCAGCGGGTTCAACGTTGTTAAGTGTAAATATAAGTGGAAGCGTCATTTTTCGCTCCTTGATGTCAATACCGGTGGGTTTGCCTGCATTGCGGTTGCTTTCATAATCAAAAATGTCATCTTTGATCTGAAATGCAATGCCCGCATTGATTCCAAAATCACGCATCCGGTCTATCATTTTTTCATCCGCTCCTGCTGAAGCTGCACCTACAGCGCAACATGAAGCTATGAGCGAGGCTGTCTTTTTACGGATGATCTCAAAATATATAGGCTCTTGAATATCCATCCGACGTGCCTTTTCAATTTGCAGCAATTCCCCTTCACTCATTTCCTTTACTGCATTGGAAACAATTTTAAGCAACTGAAAATCATCATTGTCCAATGAAAGCAACAAGCCCCGCGAAAGTAAAAAATCACCTACCAAAACAGCAATTTTATTCTTCCATAAGGCGTTAATTGAGAAAAAACCACGCCGCTCGTTCGAATCATCAACAACATCGTCATGCACCAGGGTAGCTGTATGGAGCATTTCGATCAGGGTAGCCGCCCTATAGGACGATTCATTAACATCTCCGCAAATGCGGGCAGAAAGCAGGACAAACATGGGCCGCATTTGCTTGCCCTTGGTTTTTACTATATACTTTGTGACCTTGTCTAAAAGCGGGATGTGTGACTTCATCACCTGTTTGAACACCTCTTCAAACTGTTGAAGGTCTTTTTTGATTGGAGCCTGAATGACTTTTAATTCCGTCATAATTAATTTAAAAGATTCTTACTATATAACAGGTTTAGTCCATATCATAGTAATTGCCACTCAGCAAAGTTATAAAAGCCATTGACTATTGCCTGTTCCAATATGAAAAATTAAGATTTACCTTTGCCAAAAAATTGATTTTATGGGAGGTTTTCTTTTTGACGAGCTCATCTTCGGGCCGGTACGGAGTCGTCGCCTGGGAGTTTCTCTAGGAATTAATCTGCTCCCCACACATAAAAAATTCTGCAGTTACAATTGCATCTATTGTGAATGTGGCTGGACTGGTAATCGCCGTGGTCTCAATATTTCACTTCCAAAACAAGGTGAAATAAGCAAACTGCTCAAAGACCGCTTAATCAGCCTGAAAGGTACCGATCTGCAACCCGATAGCATTACATTTGCCGGTAATGGTGAGCCTACCATACATCCTGATTTTGTAGCCATTATTAACGACACCTGTATGTTAAGGGATACTTATACGCCCGAGGCCAAAATAAGTGTGCTGTCAAACGGTAGCATGCTTCACCACCATGAGGTTGTTGAGGCTCTTAAAAAGGTAGATCATAATATCTTAAAACTCGATGGTGGCAATGAGGCCATCATCAAAAAAATCAATATGCCACTGAAAGCCTTTCGGCTTAAAGATTATATTGAAAAACTCAAGCAGTTCAATGGCAAACTTACAATTCAGAGTATGTTCATACGAGGCGAATACAATGGGGAATATGTGGATAATACAACTGATTCTGAAACAGCTGAGTGGTTGAAAGCCATTGTAGAGGTGAAACCTGAGCTTGTAATGGTATATACCATTGAGCGTGAAACCGCAGCTAATGGCATAATAAAAATTCCTGAGGATGAACTACAGTTGATAGCCAATATGGTTAAGGCTCAGGGTTTTGAGGCAGAAGTGTTTGCTTAAGATTCACAAATTTACTATCTTAGCTAAAACATTGCATTTAACTATCCATGCAAAACTATCCGGTTAAAATATTAATGGCATTTGCTGAAACATTTTCCGGGGGGGAACAGTTTTTTAAGTGGTTATTGAAGAACGGATATCCTGAGCTGGCCGCACTTAGCAGTGCCATCAGGGGAAGTGAGGAGGCGTTTAAGTGGTTAATGGCCAACAAATATCCGCATTTTGCTGCTCTTGACGGTGCAATAGACAATCAAGCTCATCCCCGCGCCTGGCTTGTAAAACACAATTTTACCCTTTTGGTAAACCTTGCTGATGCTGTTAACGCCAGACCCGATGCCTTGGCCTGGCTAAACAAAAACGACTTAAAAATATTCCTCTATATTGCAGGTAAAATACGCACCTACAGGGACAGTCAATACTTTGACCATCATAAAAAAAGGTTCTGAATTGTAGTGCTATTTTGGGTCGTAAGCCCATTTGAGCCAAATGGAACCCCATGTGAAACCACCACCGAAGGCTGCCAGGATAATATTGTCTCCTTTGCGAAGCTGGTTTTCCCACTCCCAAATGCAGAGCGGAAGTGTACCACTGGTGGTATTGCCATAGCGCTGAATATTGATCATGACCTGTTCTTTCTTAATTCCCATGCGGCGTGCCGTTGCCTCGATGATACGCATATTTGCCTGATGTGGAACAAGCCACGAAATATCATCTGAACGGAGCCCATTCTGTTCCATAATTGCAACAGCCACATCCGCCATATTGGTTACAGCAAACTTGAATACTGCCTGCCCTTCCTGGTAAATATAATGTTCACGCGCATCAATGGTTTCATGGGTTGGAGGCCTGCGCGACCCACCTGCTTTCTGATGCAAATGTATCATGCCTGAGCCATCGGTGTGCATGAGTGAATCCATAATACCTACATCTTCAGTAGTAGGTTCGAGCAGGAATGCCCCTCCGCCATCACCAAATATCACACAAGTGGCACGGTCAGTGTAATCAACAATAGACGACATCTTATCGGCCCCAACTACGATCACTTTTTTGTGTGTACCACTCTCAACAAACTTGGAAGCTGTAACCAGGGCATACAACAAGCCGGAACATGCTGCATTCATATCATAACTGAATGCATTTTTGATCCCACAGTTATGGCTGATGATATTGGCAGTGGCCGGGAAAAGCATATCGGGTGTAACAGTGGCACAAATAAGCATATCTACCTCTTCGGGCCTGGTGCCGGTTTTTTCAAGAAGACCTTGAACAGCTTGTGTTCCAATTACTGAAGTGCCCTGGTCCTTGCCTTTTAAAATATAACGGGTTTTGATACCCGTACGGGTCATGATCCATTCGTCTGTAGTATCAACCATTTGTTCCAACTCCTGGTTGGTGAGCACATATTCAGGCACCCAACCGTGAACTCCTGTTATAGCAGCATGTATTTTTGTCATAATATCAACTTAAGTTAATTATTAATAAATCCTTAAGCCATACTAAAAATTATATGCCATAATTGTCAATGGCAGTTTCAATTTTTCTATGAAGTTCGGCTTTGGCAATATTTCGTGATAACAACACCATGTTTTTAATAGCCAGTGCACTACTTATACCGTGCCCGATCACAACTGTACCATTGATACCAAGGATCGGGCTTCCTCCATATCGCTCATAATTGAACCGCAAAAAGTAATCGTCCAGCAGGTCACGCTTCTCCATCAGGCGATACATGGCTTGAACCTGCTTGATAACAATATTACCTGTAAACCCATCACAAACAACTACATCAGCCTTCTCGTTGAACAGGTCTCTTCCCTCTACATTTCCAATAAAGTTAAAGTCAGGTGAATCTTTCATTAGTGGGAATGTAGTTTGTATGAGCAGGTTCCCTTTTTTTTCTTCTTCACCAATATTCAGCAGACCAACTTTGGGATTCTGATTGCCTAATACATATTGAGCATAACAAGAGCCTAAAATACCATATTGGTAAAGCACATCAGGTTTTGCATCCGGATTGGTACCTACATCAAGTAAAATGGTGCGTCCACCATTAACCTTGGGTATCATCACTGCACTCGAGGGTCTGATCACACCGGGTATGGTATTGATGGCATAGACAGAACCCACCATCATGGCTCCGCTATTACCGGCACTGGAGAAAGCATCTATTTTTCGCTTACGCAGATGCTCGAAACCTTTTACTATTGAAGAGTCTCGTTTCTTCTGATAGGCTTTGCTTGGTGACTCACCCATCCCAATTATATCAGGAGCATGTACGATTTCGACCTTTCCTGCATCCAGCCACTCCTGCTTGATACCTTTACGAATCTCTAACTCATCGCCGAATAAGACGAGGCAATCTGCATCAACAAGTTCAGGAATTAGTAGTGAAACCCCTTCAAGGGTTGATACCGGAGCAAAATCACCACCGAATACGTCGAGACCAATACGCATAATTTGTTTACTTTGTACTTATGGCAAGTTCTAGGCTTTAGCGCCTTCCATCACCAGTTTTCCTTTGTAATACAAATCTCCGTCAACGTAATAAGCCCTATGATAAACGTGTACTGTGCCAGTAACAGGGCACTTGGCCAAGGTAGGCAATTCAGCTTTATAATGAGTCCTTCTTTTATCTCTTCTGGTTTTAGAGATTTTCCGTTTTGGATGTGCCATTTCTATAAATTGTTAAAATTAAACCTCTTAATTATTTCATCTTTTTTTGTAAATGTTTTAGTGCATCCCAGCGCTGGTCAGGATGATGTTCGTGCCGATGCTCGCTTAACTTTTTAATCATGAGCGCGTTACATTCACTTTTACCGTTTTCGTCCACCGGATGGGTACATTTGAAAGGAACCAACAGACTGATATATTCATAGATCAGGTGGCTCAAATCAAAATAATGCTGATCATGTGGGAGGATTAAAACTTCATCTGACTCTTCAAGGTAATGCTCACCATATTTGATGATAAGGTGATTGGTGCCGTGATGAATACTTTGATTTAGGGGATCAAGACAGCGTGCACATTCAACTACTACATAACCATCCAATTCAAATTTAAATTCGATGAGGTTCTCCCGTTTATCGAGCAGCAAATTTACTTTCACATCACCATCTTCGAAAGCAGCATACTCCAGATGACTAAAGAACTTTGCGCCTATTTCAAAGCTGTAGTTGTGTAAACCCAGGCCCAAACCCGCAAGGGGTATTTCAAACTCCTTAAAATACTTCACCGCTAAGCTATTAAAATTGGCGGGCAAAGATAGCCATTAATATTTTCAGGAGCAAAATTTTATAGTAAAATCCATAAGAGTAACAAAAGGATTCGCCCAGTATCGGGGGTGCTACAATTGAACGAGAGTAAACCTGCAGAAGGAAGAACACAAATTGCAAAAGTGGCTCAAAACTTCATGCTAGCCCTACCAGATATTGTAGTAGGGTATAACAGCCTTGTAACCAAACCATCGGGATCTGAATTTCATTGGACACTAACGGCCACACATTCTGGCCCTGGAGGCACAGGCAACAAAGCAAAAGTAATTGGATATGAGCTATGGCAAATGGGTAACAACAACCGCATCTTAAAACTTCAAGGACATTTCCCAACTGAAGAATACAACCGCCAAATGGGAACCGAAATAGAAAATTATAAACTGCCGCTAATAAATGGGACCCTGAGTAGTGTGTTGGCTGGCGGATTGAACTACATCAACACAAGGACAAATTATTGTGATAGTACTTTATTAAATATCCTCTATAACAATGCATGTACGAGTGCAAAATTAACCAGTTCGGTGGTGTTTTTCACACTCGCCTTCTGAAGGAGCCTCTTCCGGTAGGTTGCCACAGTATGAAAAGAAACTCCAAGTCGTTCAGCTATCTCTTTGGTTGTAAAACCATCGGCGAGCAAATGCAACACTTCCGTTTCCCTTTTTGATAAATGAAAGCGTTCTCCATTAAAGAAGGGAGCGCCGGGATTTATCAACTTATACTCGTTTCGTTTGTGGTCGATCAAAACAGTTTTGGGCAGGCGGGGAATTTGCAAGTGGGTGATATCGGTGATCACAATGGCAAAAATGTAAGGGTTCCCCTGAAGGTCAAAAGCCACGGGAACAATATGTTGCATGATGTTCATTACCTGCCCGCTCTTGTGAACTCCGCGGTGGTAAAACACACAGGACAGAAAGGGCCTGTCAACGGGGTTCGACTCATACAACATGACCACTGCCTGCCGGTTGGTTTCCATGGCAACTGGATAATCCTCTGGATGTGTAAAAGCAACCATTAGTTGTGGTCCCATCGCGATAGCCTCATCCACAGTGTATCCGCTGATTTTTTCACACCCTTCACTAACATAAAGCGTTTGCCAGGTTTTCACATCCCCGAGTAAAAGAAAATATGGGCCTACATTCAGTATGCCGTTGATGAGCGGATTAGATTTCAATAAGTGGATCAGGTCAATATTTTGTCCATCAGAAACAATATACCGCTTCGCACCAATAGCATTTGCAAAGTCTATATAATTGTGTCTCAGCAAAGTTTTCATCTGTTCAAAAGTAGTATAATTAAGATTTGTCCCTCAAATAAGGGATTTTTTTTAAGTTGATTTCATCCTTTTTTTGCAATTCTGATAGATTGATCATACCTTAAATACCCGAAATATGAAATATTTACAACTAAGTTTAACAGCTCTGCTCATTTGTATCATAATGTATATGCCAGCTGAAGGACAAACTCCCGAATTGGTAAAAGATATTAAAGAAGGCCCGCTTTCCGGTGCCTATGGTGAAATCGTTGTTGCCAACAACCGCATGTTTTTTGCAGCGGATGATGGCATAAATGGAATTGAACTTTGGAGCTCTGACGGCACTGAAGCCGGCACCAACCTGCTTAAGGATATACGCACCGGTTCAGCCAGTTCATTCGTCGAAATGTTGACAGTGATGGACGACAAAGTTTATTTCAGGGCTAATGATAATATCCATGGAATTGAAATTTGGGTAAGTGATGGCACCGAGTCAGGCACACATTTACTCAAAGATATACGTGAAGGCAGCGCTACTTCCAACCCCAGTGATCTTACACCGATAAATGGTTTGCTTTATTTTAATGCCAATGTTCCCGGTTGGGGTTCCGAGCCCTGGATATCTGATGGCACCGAAGCAGGCACACAGATGCTTTTAGATATTAACCCCAACGGCGATTCATATCCTTTCCATTTCACAGGGGCTACCGGTATGGTTTTCTTTTCTGCTGAAACTGACCTAAACGGCCTTGAGTTGTGGAGAACTGATGGTACTGCCGAAGGCACTACCATGGTGAAGGATATTTACCCAGGCATTTCATCAAGCTGGCCGGAGAAACTTGCAGTGCATGATGACATTCTTTATTTTATTGCAGACGACGGCCTACACGGAAACGAATTGTGGCGTAGTGATGGAACCGAAGCTGGAACTTATATGGTTAAGGATATCAGAAGCGGCAGCATGGGATCCGAAATTGGAGAGATTACAAGTGCCGGAATGTATTTCTATTTTAGGGCAAACGATGGTGTTCATGGACCGGAGATTTGGAGAAGCGATGGCACTGAAGCCGGTACGGAACTGATAATTGATCTCTATCCCGGAAACAGTACGTTTTATCCGCCATATAACCTAACAGTTTTTGGAAACTTACTCGTCTTTGTTGGATTTGAGGATGCAAATACCGGCAAAGAGTTGTATATAACAAATGGTGAAGCCTCCGGCACTGCCTTATTAAAGGATATTTTCCCGGGTGGTTTTTCCTCCGAACCCGACTTTTTGTTCCCGGTTGGTAACGAAATCTATTTTCAGGCCAATGACGGCATCAATGGCTTTGAACTTTGGAAAACAAATGGAACAACTAGCGGTACAATCATGGTTTCTGATATGAATCCAGGTATGCCATCATCATGGCCAAATTATTTTGTGATGTTTGAAAATTCCTTGTATTTCAACGCGACAGAGAGCTCAGTAGGTTATGAATTCTGGACTCTTCCTGACATTACCTACCTCACTGCTGAAAAGGTAGACCTTACTGATTTTATAGTATTTCCCAATCCTGCCAGGAACATGATTACAATCAAATCTACCTCAGTTGAGATACAAAACATAAAAATAGTTAACCTGATGGGCGTTTTGGTATATCATGAAGCTTCCTCTGAAACTAAAGTTACTATTTCCATAGATCACCTCATGCCGGGGATCTATTTTTTGATGATCAATGGAGATCATAAGGCGGAGAAGTTAATTGTCAGACATTAACAACGTTTTCATCAGCTTTGCAGCTATGTATTGTCAGCATTGAAAACAGTCACTAAGCTCTTAAATGAACTTTTCACTTTACGCATCGTTTCACCATTGGACAACTTATCTTTAAGTATTATTTTGGCATGGTTTTGTCACTTTCACGCATATGGCTGGCTTTATCAATCTCCCTTTTTGCCAATATTGAACTCAATGCCTGAGCTGCATGGGATACCACATTTTTGAAAGTAATGGTAATCCATCATTCCATCTTCAAATTGGATGTTTAGCGAACCATAGCTGCTGCCTCCACCCCACTGGGAAAAGTGCTTCCCATCAGGTGGGAAATACAGCTCGTTTTGGTGATTGATTATCGTATCATTATAGGTAATCGTTAAGTTAAGACATGAATCCAATTCACTTCTATGCACCAGCACGAGCACATGTCTGTCAGAACTGTAGTTGATCCAACCCATGTCGCCCGGATGGGTCATCCAGTGGTGAGATGTGCCCTCATAATAGCCCATCCATTGTTCAAGGTAGGCGTCTATTCTGGCTTCGTCCTTTTTGCATGCCCCCATGATCAGCGAAGACATGCAGCATAACAAAACTAGTTTTGTTTTCATTTGGTTTTTTGTATGAGTAAAGAACATCATTAACAAAACCGCATTTATGTTGGCTTAGAGTTATTCCATTCCCTTACGGTTCTGATATAACAAAGCTAGTTATAAGCAAGCACTTCTGCAACTATTGGGTAAATAAACATGATATTCACGAAGTGAAAAAAAGCAGGCATGATTCAAAGAGCCCGTACTTTATAATCCTTCCCTACTAACACATCAGCTGTTGGTTTAAGCTTTTGCACTTCCTGATGCTCCTTTTCGAGCACCTGCATACGATATTCATTTTGGGGCTCTTTGCCCCTAACCGCTTGGGCTTTCTTGGTTTCGTGGTAGGTGAGTTCAATGAAAATGCGCATGTCCAGGTCCTCCACCTTAATGGCATACAAACCATCAATGATCAGCATATCGATGTCCTTGTAGTCGGTGGTGAGCTGATCTATCTGTTCGGTTACAAGGTCCACACATGGGCCTGTGGAGGCGGTTCCCTCCTTAAACTCGGCTATGTTGCGGTTGATCGTATCCCAGTCATATTCGTTTGGACCAACCACATTTTCGATGCCATATTGCTTGCGCCACCCGGTGCGGACATGCGGGTGGATGCGGTAATAATTATCAATGTGCAACGGCTTGGCAAAAATGCCGTGCTTGCGCATTCCTTTGGCAATCACGTGTGCCAGCTCCGTTTTTCCTGAGCCGGATTCACCTGAGATGGCCACCATCATCTTAGGTTTGCGATTTTTTAAAATCAGATTGATTATGGCCTCGCCCGCTTCGCGGTGCTTGTCAGCAATAAGTAATACGTCTCCTAACATTTTTGTTTGGATTTAGTTTGTTATTTATTGGATTGGAAGTTAGAAAACATCAAACTTCTCGCTTCAACTCACAAATGATATTTATCTAACGATGCATCAAAATCAAAAAACATATCCGATCCTTTTTTGAGGGACTGCACCATTTGGTGTTCGCGCTCGAGGATCTGTTTCCTGAATTCGGTCATTTCCTCTTTCTGGCCATAGGCTTGTGCTTCCCGCGTTTCATCATAAGTTAGTTCAATGAATATTCTTAAATGTACCTGCTTAAGTTTGGTTGCATACAGCCCGTTGATGATCATGATGTCCACGCCTTTAAAGTCGGTGGTGATTTCGTCTACATAATCGGTGATCAGGTCAACGCAGGGCATGGTTGATTTTTGATCCTCTTGAAAATCCTTGATCACATGGTTAATCATCTCCCAGTCATATTCATCAGGTCCAATGCTTTCGATGCCGTTATCGCGGCGCCATTGTTTGCGCTCAAGGGGTGGTATTTTGTAAAAGTCATCCAGGTCTACAATCTTGCTGCGGAAACCCAGCTTTTTCAGCTTCCGGGCCAGGGCATAAGCCAATGTTGACTTCCCTGATCCAACTTCACCGCCAATGGCGATGATGTGTTTGGGCCCGACTGACGGCAGCATCTCCTCAATGATGTATTGGGCTGCATCGGTATGTTTTTTTGTAACGGTAATTTTATCGTTGAGCATTTGAGTATTTTTATTACAAAGTAGCCTTTATCTGTTTTCCGGCTTCTAAATTAATTATTTTTCCACGTACAAGGATCGTGGCTGCTCGATCAGATAATACCTCAATATGACTTTTTGAGATGCGGAAACTATAGTGCGTACCCTTGAAATTGAGTTTAAAATCCAATGCCCTCCAATGACCTGGCAGGTTTGGGTCAAGATGCAGCTCGTTTTCACGATAATTCACACCGGCAAAGGTATTTAAGGTGATGAGAATGGTTCCTGCCATCACCCCAGCATGAATGCCTTCGCCTGTGGTGCCTCCTTGTATATCGACAAAGTCGCTTTTCAAGGCATCCTGGTACAAATTCCAACTCAGACCATCGTTGCCTGTCATGGCAGCCAGGCGGGCATGCACCAGGCGGCTCAGGGTAGATCCGTGCGAGGTGCGGGCCAGGTAATAATGGAGGTTGCGTTGCAGGTAATCCATCGGCAGTTCATACCCCATATCAAAGATCAACTTGTCCACTTCCTCTTTGTTCAGGTTGTAGAAAACCATGAGCGTATCTGCCTGCTTGGCCACCTTGTATTCATCAGCTGTTTTGCCTTCAGCTTTCAGAATGCGGTCCATGCGATATACATTGCCATACTTCCGGCGGTAGTGATCCCAATCCAGCTCTTTCAGATTGAAGTAGCCATCATATTGTGCCAGTATGCCATCCCGGTTGAACACAATATTCAGGTTTCGTGCTATCTCAAGCCAAATATCCACATCATCCGTTTGAAGCTGCAGTTTATCAGCCACTACATTAAAGCTATCACCAATGATATTCCTGATTTCGTTGGATTTATTAAACAACCAGGCCACCATCAAATTGGTATAGGTATTGTCTTTCAGCCCGCCCTCTTCCGAATGGGGCATATGCTCATGAAACTCATCAGGTCCCATAACACCTTTGATTTCGTAACGCCCTGTTTTGTCATTCAATTTGGCTTTGCTGGCCCAAAAACGGGCAATGTCGAAGAACATTTCAGCACCATAATCCTTTAAGAATTCAACATCTTCGGTGATCCAGAAATAATCCCAGATGTTATAGGCAATGGCAAGTGAAACATGTCGCTGCAATGAGCTGTAATCAGGCCCCCATTCACCGGTGAGCGGGTTTAAGTGTACCACCTGTGTTTCTTCACGGCCATCGCTTCCGCTTTGCCAGGGGAACATGGCACCATCATAGCCGTGTTGTTTTGCATATTTTCGGGCTTCCGGCAAGCGGCGATAGCGGTACATGAGCATGGACCTGGCAGAATCGGGCAGGTGCAGGTCATAAAGCGGTAAGATGTAGAGTTCATCCCAAAAGATATGACCACGATAGGCCTCTCCATGCAAACCCCTTGCTGTTATTGAGGCATCGAGTAGGTTGTTGACGGGCGATACGGAAACCATCAGGTGATATAGGTGCAAGCGCAACAACTTCTGCGACAGGCGATCACCTTCCACTTTCACATCCATTTCATCCCAAAGCCTGGCCCATACCGAAGTGCTTTCTTCAAGAAGTTCATCAAAGCCTTTATCATCATCAAGCTGGGTCAATACGCTCATCAATGCATCCTCAATGAAAAATTCCTTATCGCTGCCCAGACAAACCACCTTATCTATGCTTAATGCCTTTTGTTCATTGGCGGGCAGGCTATAAGTAGCATAAACCTGGCCTGACAAAGTTTCCACTTTCGGTTCAATGGTTATAGGTTTTCTATCCACATAAACATGATGCTTCGCAGCCGCTGCAATCTGATGTCCGGATTGGTTGGTTTTCACCAGTACAAACAAATTACCATTGTCAATGCCTTCAGTAATCTGTTCAAGATGATCAGATGCTAGTGCTTTATATCGTTCTACGCCCCGGTTGGTGATTTTACCGTCAAGTCCGCTTCTTATTTCTATTGTCCCGCTGTAGTTAAGCGGTATAATGCTATAGCGCATGGCTGCAAGCTGAGGATTGTCCATGCTGGCGAAGCGTTCAGAAACAATGAGGGTTTGCCGTCCCTGATCATCCTCAACCAATAATTCACGATGCAGCAGCCCCTTTTGAAAATTGAGTGATCGCTTGATCTGCAGCAAATTTGTACTGTTTGCATCAAACCATTCGCCACCATCAAGACGGAAGCTTATGGGGAGCCAGTTGATGCAATTGACGAAATCCTCATTTTCAATGTCGCGATCGGCAATTTTAGTGATAAGGCGATTGTACATGCCTGCCATATAGGTGCCGGGATAGTTTATATCGTTTGCTTGAGACTCCTCCATCGCACCCCGGGTGCCAAAATAGCCATTGCCAACAGTCAGTAATGTTTCTCGACTACGCTCCTTATTTTTGTCATAATCATGGTAGGTTATGGACCAGTTATCAGCTTCCAGCCCTTTTTCAAACCATTCATTTAGTTTTTCGATGCTGGTTTCGTTCATATCGTTCAATACAATATCAGCGCCATTCTTAAGCAGCTCAACTGCATTGTCTTCGCGAGCCAATCCCAGCACGAGCCCAAAATTGCCATTACGTCCGGCCTGCACGCCCGAAACGGCATCTTCAACAATTATACAGCGGTCATAAGTGCAACCCAAATTGTCAGCAGCGGTGGTGAAAATATCAGCTTCTGGTTTGCCTTTGAGGCCTAGCTCAGCTGATACCACTCCATCCACACGTGTTTCAATAAGATCAGTCAAACCGGCGGTAATAAGCACCTGTTCACAATTCTTACTTGATGAAGCCACACCCACGCGGTAACCGTTTTCAACCAGCTCATGCATCAACTTCACTGTTGAAGGATAGGTCTCAACCCCGTCTTGCTTAAGCACTTCGTTGAAAGTTTCGTTTTTTTTGTTGCCTAAAGCACAAATGGTGTCAAAGCCGGGCGCATCATTAGCAGTTCCTTCGGGCAGATCAATTCCCCGTGAAGCAAGAAAATCGGCAACACCTTTGTAGCGGGGCTTGCCATCCACAAAGGGTAAATAATCTTCCTTATGTGTGAAGGCTCTGTATTCAATGCCATGTTCTGCAGCATAATTGAGCAAAAATTCATCAAACATTTTTTTCCAGGCAGCGCTATGTACCAGCGCCGTTTTGGTGATCACCCCGTCAAGATCGAAGATAACGGCATCGAAGTGTTTGTATATCATGTATTTAATAATTTTATCGCCTACATAGGTTAAAGACAATATCTTAATCGTGTTTTACCAGCCAAAGGTATTCGTATGCTTCAAGGTTCAATGATCCAGCTGTTAATATAATACCGGTGAATAAGTTTGAATATTTACCATTTAACTCAGGCCATTGCATTTCAACCTGTTTATCAGACAGGTTTTGGATGATGAGTAGCTGCTCACTTTCAAACACTCTGTTATAAGCCAGGACCTCGGGCATAGTTTGACCGGACGGATCTGATATTTCCAGAAATTCAAGTGATCCACGGCCAAATGATTGATGCCGGTTTCGCACCTGCAGCATTTGTCGTAAGCGATTGAAGACTTTTGACTGGAAGCTGCCGGAATCCTTAAGCTGCTGCTCACGCATTTTCCAGTTGATCTTGCCGCGCACCAGGAAACGGGTGTCGTCTTTCCCTATTATGTGGGTCATTTCCTTATAGTACTGTTGATCATTCTCTTTACCGAACTCATCCCCGTAGTAGATCACAGGAGTGCCCGGCAGGCTGAGCATCATGCTGTATGCCAGTCCTATTTTGCGGTCGTCAAATTGCATCAGGTTGGCAAGCCTGGCCGAGATGCCTTCTCCAAGGCGGAAATCCCATTCCGGCTCGTGGCAGTAGCTTTCGTGAATGTATTTGCGGTCGGCTTCGGTCACATAAACAAGTTCCAGGCTGAGTTCATCGTGGCAGCGTAGAAAGGTGAACCATTGTGAGTTTTCGGGAATTTGAGGAGTAATGGCCGGACTTAAAGTGTGCCTAACCGGCTTAGCCTTTTGCATTGCTATGGCCTTGTAAAGTTGTGGCATGAGCGGAAAATGGTAGGCAGCATGACATTCGTCACCGTTACCCATATATTCCACCACGGTCGCAGGTTGCTGGCAAGCCTCGGCAAGCAGCAAGGTTCCTGGTTTCACATAGTCAAGCATGGCCCTGAAAAATTTGACGATGGTGTGTGTCTGCGGCAGGTTTTCACAATCAGTATGCTCCTCTTTCCAAAGATAGGGAATGGCATCTGCTCTGAAACCATCCACACCCAAGCTTTGCCAGTAAAGCAGGTTGCGGCTCATACCCAATAGAACATCTGGATTGCGATAGTTGAGATCGGGCTGAAAATTAAAAAAACGATGAAAATAATACCAATCACCGTAAGGCTCCCAATTGCTGCTCTCCATGCCTTTAAAAATAATGCGTGCATCCTTGTATAGGTTGGTATCTTTGGTCCAGATAAAATAATCACGATAAGGATTGTCTGTTGATTTTTTTGCTTCCACAAACCATGGATGCTCCTCAGAGCAATGGTTGATAGCCACATCGAAAATAACACGTATGCCTCTGCTTTTTGCTTCCCTCAAGAAATTCCCAAAAACCAGTTCTTGCTCTTCTTTTGTGAAATCAGGCTTTAATCCAAGCAGGTCATGACGTACCAGGTCATAATTGCGGATGTCAAAGCCTGCATCACGCATGGGCGAATCCAATATAGGCAATAGCCACAAACAGCTTACACCAAGATTTTGCAGGTAATCAAGCTTTTCCGTAAGGCCGGTAAAATCCTGATTAAAAAGATCAACATACAATGAATACACAACAGCATCCTTGTACCAGTCATGGTTGAATTCATGCTCATCTTGCTGAAGCGCTGAGACTTCTTTCAGAAAAGCATCAAG